>JAUNNU010000073.1 GCA_030537295.1 Bacteroidia bacterium | reverse complement strand
TAATCATTTGAGACGGTGCGGATAATCAATTGAAACGGTGCATGCACCGTCTGTACGGTTGTTCAATAAATGAGATATTTCTCTCTGATTTTCAAGTATTTGGCAATATCATCCTGCCAGCTTTCGCGAATTTCTTTTTCAGAAACGCCATCGTTTATCATTTCACGGAGGGATATCGTTCCAGAAAGTTTTTCAAAGTAATTGTTGAAGAATTTCGGATTGTCTTTCAACTGATTATGTGCGTCAATAAGCCATTGAAGCTGAATGCGTTGCTCGTTGTTTTGGAAGTTGTTTGCATATTCTAAAAGACATTTTCCATGACATTCCTTGTCGGAATATAACGGCGCATTATGACCAGATGTGGTTTTAGGTGTGAAAGTGAAATCGCCGTTCATGTCGGGATGACCGAAAACCTGAAAAGGCGTTTCAGTCCCGCGTCCGACGCTGACGTTGGTGCCTTCGAAGAAACAGAGCGAAGGATAGAGGTAAACCGACTGCCAGTCAGGTAGATTCGGCGACGGCTTGACGGGGAGTTTGTAAATGGCGTTTCTGATGTAGTTCCCCATCGGAATGACGGTGAGTTCGCATTGAACGCCGCCGTCCAGCCACCGCTCTCCGTTGACCATCATGGCGTATTCTCCAATCGTAAGTCCGTAAACCACAGGCACTTGATGAAGCCCGACGAATGAAGCGTTTTCGGGTTCGAGGACAGGACCGTCAACATAAAAGCCATTCGGATTCGGGCGGTCTAAAATCACAATCGGAATGTTGTTTTCGGCGGCGGCTTCCATGACGTATGTCATTGTGGATATGTATGTGTAGAAACGGACTCCAACATCTTGAAGGTCAAACAACAGAATATCAATGTCTTGCAATTGCTCTTTTGACGGTTTTTTGTTTTTGCCGTAGAGCGAAACGATGGGAAGCCCTGTCTTTTCGTCAACGCCGGATGCGATGTAAGCACCTTCGTCGGCGGTTCCGCGGAAACCGTGTTCGGGCGAGAAAATCTTAACAATATTCAAATCCAAACTCAATAACGTGTCAACAAGATGAACACCGTTGAAGATACTTGCCTGATTTCCGATGATTCCTACATTCTTGTTTTTCAACAATGGAAGGTAAAAGTCAGTTTTTGACGCACCGACAACGGCGTCTTCTGCATCGAGTAAAATTATTTTTTTGTCTTGTTGTGCGTTGACATTCAATAATATAAATGATATAATCGCAAAGAATATTAAAATTTTTCTTTTCATGTTTGATATTTTTTTATTTTTGCAATTATAAGAAAAATATGAACGCATCAACATTCGTATCGAAAAGAATTTTTTCATTGTCGAAGGAGAATCTTTCTTCGACGGTGATGCGCATTGCCGTTGCAAGTGTGGCGTTGGGCATAGCTATAATGTTGATTTCCATAGCGATTGTCATTGGTTTTAAGAATCAGATTCGTGACAAAGTGATTGGTTTTGTGTCACCGATACACATTGAGTCATTAAATCAAAACGAGTCGATAGAGGAGATGCCTTTCTTGTACGACAGTGTGTTGAAGGCGCGGCTGGATCATCCGTTCATCACAGCGGTACATGCAACGGCGAACAAGGCCGGGATCATCAAAACGGAAAATGAAATTCAGGCTGTCATTTTGAAAGGTGTTGATGCTGAATACGATTGGGATTACATAAGAGAAAATCTTGTAGAAGGAGAGATTCCTCAATTCATTGAAAATGAACGTTCTAACGACATCGTCTTGTCTCGAAACATCTCAAAGAAGATGCAGCTGAATGTCGGCGACGCCGTGCGGGTGTGGTTTGTTGACACCGATATGAAAGCCCGCGGACGCAAGTTCAACGTGAAAGGAATTTATGAAACGGGACTTACCGAATGCGATGAACGTTTTGTTTATTGTGACTTGAATCAGGTTCGGCGACTTAACGGATGGAGCGATGATCAGGTCGGACGTCTTGAAATAAACATTAAAGAAGGCGTTGAAATACCTGATGCTAACAGATTGATTTACTTCAGTATTCCACCAGAGCTTGTCTCATACACCGCCATGGAAAGCTATCCGCAAATCTTCGACTGGCTTGAACTTCAGGATATGAATGTAGTGATAATAATCGCATTGATGTTGTTGGTCGCAGGAATCACAATAATCAGTATGTTATTGATAATCATATTAGAAAAAACATCGACAATCGGGCTGCTCAAGTCAATGGGGGCGAGCAACGGCCTGATTCGCAAGATTTTCCTGAAGCGTTCCGGCACGATATTATTAATAGGTATGCTGATTGGAAATATCGTCGGAATAGGGCTGTGCCTGATTCAGAAATATACAAACGTGATTTCATTGTCGCCGGAGTCGTATTACCTGTCATCGGTGCCGATTGAAATGAATTGGTGGTACATCATAATGCTGAACATCGGCACGCTTCTGCTTTGGATTCTGATGCTCTTGCTGCCGACAATGTTAATTAATAACATAAGACCTTCTAAATCAATTAAATTTGAATGATTTTAAAAATATTTACGAATTATAAATTTTAACATAATGGAAAATTTTTCGATTGAACCTTTAAAAGGATTCGGCGACCTCGAATTCGGGATGACGCTTGATGAAGTAGTTGAAATTATTGGAAAACCTGACAAACAGGAGGAAATTGAACCTGTTGAAGACGGCGATGACAGCCACGTCGTTGTCCTTGACTACTATAACCTCGATTTGTCATTGTATTTTGAGGGTAATTCTGTGTCAAAACTTTACAATTTCTACACTGTAAACGAAAAGACGACTCTTTATGAAACTAATATTTTTGAGCTTGATAAGGACGAACTCATCGGATTAATGGCTAAAAACGGACATAAAAATTATGTTGAAGACACTGACGATGGTGATTGCGTTACATTTGAAGATGTAAATATCGATTTCTATTTCGATGAAAATGAATTGGTTGAGGTTTTCTGGGGAATGGAATAGTTGAATGGTCAACTGTCAACAGAAAGCGGGAAATTAATTTAAATGGAAATAAATTATTGACGGTGGCGCAGAAAAGAACGTCGCCGTTTTTATTTAAGTCTCGGATGAAATTGTGTGATGACCTGACGCAGATATTCATCAGATATGTGAGTGTAAATCTCTGTAGTACAGATGTTTGAGTGTCCGAGCATTTGTTGGACAGCACGTAGGTCGGCGCCGCCTTCTATGAGATGTGTCGCAAAAGAATGCCGCAGCGTGTGGGGGCTTATGTTCTTTTTGATATTCGCTTTTTCGGCAAGATTTTTCACCAAAAGGAAAACGCTCTGCCGAGTCAGGCTTGTCCCGCGAACGCTGATGAAGACCTTGTCGCTGTATTTCGGTTTGATGTCTTGGTGAAGACGCTCGCCTTTGACGTAAAGCATCAATTCTTTCAGCGTTTTCCTGCCAATCGGAACGAGACGTTCTTTCTCTCCTTTGCCAAAGACCTTTACGAACTCGTCTTTTTCAAAAATATCGCTGATATTCAATGAAATGACTTCAGAGACACGCAATCCGCACCCGTACATGATTTCAATTATCGCCTTGTTGCGATGACCCATCGGCTGACTTAAGTCAATGCTACTTATCATGCTCATAATCTCTTCAAAACTAAGGACTTCCGGAAGATGTCGCCCGATGGAAGGCGAACTGATGAGTTCCGTCGGATTCTCTTCACAAATCTTTTCCTGAATAAGATAACGATAAAAACTCTTTAACCCTGATAAAATCCTTGCCTGCGAGGTCGCACTGATGCCGATTTCATAAAGCTGTGCGAAAAACTCTTCAATCCTTTCCTGACTGATGTCGCCAATTGCCAAACTAAATCCTTCATTTTCAAGAAATTGTCTGAAAAGTTCAATGTCGTGGCTGTACGCTTCAACGCTGTTGTCGGACAATGACATCTCAAATTTGAGATAATCAGAAAAATGATGGATTATTTTTTTATCAAGAATCATTTTTGTTAAAATAACTCGGCAAAGATAGATAAAAAAGTGTAAATTTGCAGGATAAAAATTTTTAAATCTAAATAAAATGAAAAAGTTATTACTCACAGTGGCAGCCTTATTGATAATAGGCTCATTATCAGCGCAAAACGTTGCACGCGAATGCGTCTTGTTTGAAATTTACACTGGCGTTAACTGTCCGTATTGCCCTGCTGCGGCGAATGGAATCATGGACATGCTGGAAGCTGGTTACAACATCGCACCGGTCGCATTTCACGACAGATATTACTCGGAACCGGAGTTTTACACAGATGAAACTGAAGCAAGGAAAAACCTCTATGGCAATTGGGTTAACGGCTATCCGACCTCAATTTGTGATGGCGGATCTCATCTGTCTGGCGGCGGTGGAGCATCTGAAACATTGTTTAACACGTATAAAAACTGGTATAATCAGCGTATTAATGTAACGAGTCCTTTCACTATTGACCTTTCATACCAATATCTCGAAGGCTCAACATGTCAGGTTACGGCTGTCGTGAACAAAGTTGGGGACTGCTCAGCTGCAAACCTGCGTCTCGTCATCGCTTTGACCGAATCACATATTAATCGTGCATGGCAGGGGATGAGCGAGCTCAATGCAGTCACCCGCGACCTCATCCCAACACAGAACGGAACACCATTAACAAGTGATTCACAAGTGGTTACGGAAACATTTAGTATGGAAGGCTTCCCGAAAGAAAACATGCAGCTCGTCGCTTGGGTGCAAAGTTGGACGACAAAAGAAGTTTTTCAAACAGTGAAGCTCTCGATGGCAATGCCGGATCTTAACAATGACGTCGCTTTCAGAGGCATCGATGCATTGTTGACAGACAATTGCTCTGGTTTTATTCAGCCGATTTTTAAAATCAAGGTTTGCGGAAAACAAAATGTTACGAGTATGGAAATTGAAACGAGGGATGCAAACGGCCAGGTTCTGAACACACATAACTGGTCGGGAAACGCCGCCCAGGGTGAAACAATTTTTGTAAATATGGATGACTACAGCATCGGTGATGCCTCTTCTTTGGAATTTGTTGTGACAAAGGTAAACGGAGTCAATGACGACGCTGATTTTGACAACAGTCTGTCAAGGACAATGGGAATAGCCAAAGATATGGACGGGACCATTTATTTCCAGATTAAAACCCCGAAAAATCCTGAAGAAATGATCATTGATGTTGAAGACATGCAAACAGGCGAAGTCATTGAACATTATACATTTGACGAAGGAGGAAAGACGTACAAGTTCTATGCATACCTGCCTTCGGCCGGCTGTTACAGACTTCAAATCATGAATCCAAATGGAACAGGCAGCAGCAATGGCTACGGCCAGATTAAGGACGGCTCAGGCCAGACAATTATCAATTTCTCAAACAGCAACAATGTTTACACGTACAAACTTGGCACCGAGATGTTCGCAACGGCAGCGGCTGTCGATGAAAAGCCAGAAGACAACAATGTCATCGTATATCCAAATCCAGCATCTTCGCAGATCAACATCGATGCCGAAAATATAAGCAGTGTTGAGATTTACAATGCGGCAGGACAGATGGTTTACTCGAATGACACCGAGACATCAAACCTTGTCATTGATGCAAAAACATTTGAAAACGGCCTCTATATCATTAACTTAACAAATGTTGACGGGGCCGTGTCATCACATAAAATAGTCATTAAAAATAACTGATATGAAGAAAGTCCATTTTATTGCGGTCGGTGGAAGTGCGATGCATAATCTCGCAATCGCCTTGCACAGAAAGGGTTACGAAGTAACAGGCTCTGACGACGAGATTTTTGAGCCTTCACGTTCACGTCTCGAAAAAGAAGGCATACTCCCGAAGGAGTTCGGCTGGCATCCTGAGATTTTAGATGGTTCGTATGAAGCCGTCATTCTTGGAATGCATGCCCGTATCGACAACCCGGAACTCATTCGCGCTCAAGAACTTGGACTTAAAATTTATTCATATCCGGAATATCTTTACGAACAAAGTAAAGACAAGATTCGTATCGTTATTGGTGGCAGTCACGGGAAGACCACGATTACTTCGATGATCCTTCACGTAATGAAATCCGCAGGTATCGAGACGGACTTCATGGTTGGAGCGCAGCTTGAGGGATTCGACGTGATGGTGCGCCTCAGCGAAACCGCGAAATACATGGTCATCGAGGGCGATGAATATCTGACGTCGCCCATTGACCGTGTGCCAAAATTCCACAAATATCATCCTAACATCGCGGTAATCAGCGGGATAGGGTGGGATCACGTCAACGTTTTCCCGACTTTTGACAGTTATCTCGAACAATTCAGGATTTTCATCAAGACAATTGAGAAAGACGGCTGCCTGATTTATGACGGCAACGACAACGAATGCGGCAAACTCGCCGCCGCCGCGAAAGTTCCTGTTTACGGATACGATCTTCACAAATACCGCACGGAAGGCGATGATACTTTCTTGATTCTTCCAAACAAGAAGGAAATGAAGGTTCAGGTATTCGGTGCGCATAACATGAAGAATATCAACGCCGCACGCTTCGTCACACGACAAATTGGAATCGGCGACGAACAGTTTTACGAGGCGATAAAGACTTTCAAAGGCGCGGCACGTCGTCTTGAGCTTCTGTTTGAAAACAAAGAGAAAAACAATCTCGTTTTCAGGGATTTCGCACATGCCCCGTCGAAGGTTCTTGCAACGGTAAAAGCATTGCGTGAACAGTATTCAAAGAAGAACTTATTGGTTGTCTTCGAGTTACACACGTACAGCAGTTTAAGCGAAGTTTTCATTGACCATTATGCCCATTGTCTCGACAATTGCGATCAAGCCGTTGTTTTCTATGACCCGCACGCCGTAGCCATCAAGAAATTGGAGATGATGACAGACGAGCGTATCGTTGACGGTTTCCGTCGTCCTGACATCAAAGTCGTTCATTCAAAAGACGAACTTGTCGCACTATTAAATGAAAAAATGTATGAAAACACCGTCGGTGGCTTCATGAGCAGCGGCGATTTCAACGGCTTGACGAAAGAGGATCTGAAGTCTGTTTTTTAGCTGTTGCCGGGTACACATTCAGTGTACCCGGTTATTGAAGTGGTGCCTTGCAGGCACTTTTGTTTTGCGTGGTTTGCCGGGCACACGTGCCGTGTACCCGGTTATTGAGGTGGTGCCTTACAGGCACGTTTGTTTTGCGTGGTTTGCCGGGCACACGTACCGTGTACCCGGTTATTGAGGTGGTGCCTTACAGGCACGTTTGTTTTAACTTTAATAACTAAAATTATGAGTCATATATGTTTCATATATCATATTGTATGGAGAACATATCGTTCTGAAATGACAATTGTAGAAGAAAATGAAAGGGAGTTGTATGCGTATATTCTTGGCATTTGTAAAAATAAAAACTGCCAATTATACAGAATTAACTCTATGCCTGACCATGTACATTTATGTGTTAGTATTCATCCAAGTATTAGTGTAAGTGAATTTATGAAAGTCTTGAAAGGTGAGACCTCAAAATGGATGAAAGACAATAAGGATATGTTTCCGAATTTTGTCGGCTGGGGAGAAGGCTATGCCGCATTTACATACAGTGACAAGGATAAACCAAACATAATCAATTATATAAAGAATCAAAAGATACACCACAAAAGAGAGACGTTCCCGCAGGAATACAGACATTGGCTGCTGACAGAAGGTCAGGATCCCGAATCAGATACTTTATTAAGAGACAAGTAAAGTGCCTGTAAGGCACTATTTGAATAACCGAGTACATGGAGGTGCAGCCGACATGTGTCCGGCAACAGCTAAAAACTGAATGTAATCTTAATCTTGTAGGCGAAGTTATCGCCCACATTGTTAAAGGAATACGGACCGTAACGATACAGACAAGCAAATCCTAAATGAGCGGTTCCGAGATCGAGGATGTTACCGATGGCGAGACCGCTTTCATAATATCCGTCTTTGATGGATTTGAATTCGTGGTCAAGCGTGGAATATTTTTCAGAATCCTTCAGGTCGCCGATGCCGATGTTCGTCAGGAAGATGAATTCTGGCTTGAAGACCTTGGAATTGAATAATTTACCGAAGTTATGGTTGAAAAACAATGCCACAAATCTGTCGCAGAAAAACTCATTCGGTGCCATCGTCGAGAAACTCTCCGTCGCATAAACCCCGAATCCGGAACCTGTCCCGAACATGCTGAAAACCTCGTTGAAAGGAATGTCGCCGAAGACATAACCGGCGTTGACTGTCAATGACGAAGTGCCGATGTAACGGAATTTCCAATAATCGGAGAATTGAAACTGGATCTTGTCGAAATCGTGCTGACAGTCGAAAACGTTTTTCAGGCCTTTCTGATAGCCGATCCAGATTTCAGGTTTGCCTCTTTCAACAACGACAAGACCTTTCGGGCTGCCCATCAGACGTTCCCCGAAAGCGATTCTCAACCTGAAGTCGAGTTTTGAAACCTTGAATTGTCCCCAATAATCATTGTGTTTATCAAAGTAATCGTTGTCAACGCCGTTTACGCTGAACTTCAAGAATCCTTGGAAAATCTTGCCGAAACGACGTGAAAATTCAGCAGAGAACGAGGTGTTTAGCGTAGTCCATTTGATGTAATAATATCTGAAAAAACTATCGTCAAGTGGACTGTAGTCGTTTCCAGAAAAGCCGTAGTCTCCGGTCTTGTGAAATTTTCTGTCGAATGCAAGATTCATGTCGAAATTGTGTTTCTTGTCCATCCTGACAAAGAAATTCCCACCATAATTCAGTTTTTTTGCGGCGAACCAATAACCGCCGTACGCGCCGATGCTTATTCTCTTCGACATCTTCTGGTTCGTTCTTGCGCCGAATCCTATGTAAAAACCGTTCGCATCGTTGTAAGAAAAAATGTCATGAAGTTTTATGTCAACAACCCCTACAGGAATGCATCCGTCTTCCATGATTGTCATGGCATTTTCAATGAGTTTGTCGGCATCGATGCCGGCTTTTTTCTCCATTCTGTTGACAAAAGCGTTGGTCTTTGCAACTCTTCTGCTTACGCTGTCGTTTCTGAATTGCCGCCAGAAATCGTCGTCTCTCTCCGTTGATTTTTCAGCGATGTCGATGTCGGTGTTGCCGAAAATTTTGTTGTTAATCTCTTCATTTACTTTGATGTTGCTGATGTAGCTTTTGCCGATTCCGAGCAGTTTGACCGTGTTTTCCTGTCCTGGCTTGGCCGATATATACACTTCGTTTTTGCCGTCGGTGAACATCTCAAAAAACTCGATGTCGGTGTTAAGCTGCTGCGGAAACCACACTGAATCATTGACTTTCGTGTAAAGTTGCTGAATCTTGAACTTGATATTAAAAAGAGCATCGGGTTTCGGCTCGGCTGCGGGTTCGGCTTTGACATTCGCCACCGCCCAACAGTCGGAATGTATCGTCAGAACGCCTTTCAGACCCTCGAATGTCGTCCCGCGTCTCGGCTTGAAGGAGATCTGGAAAATTGTGTCGCCTCCCTCGGTCGGAATCTTCGACTCAATATTGAAAAAATATTTCGACGTGCTTCCTGGCGTGATGGGGTTGACGTAGTCTTTGTTGTTGATTTTTATGAAGTTATCGTAGAAACTGAGACTTTGCATCCCTTCGATGACGTAAAAATACATCGGGTTCGACAGTCCGGAAATGATGTTAGCCTTGATTTCTTTTTTGTTCTTATTCGGTTTTTTATGGTATTTATCGGAAACCGTCTCCATAATCATCAGGTCGCTGCGGCGCACGAAATTGTTGATGTTCATCAGTGCGGTGTCGGTGATTAAAGTCGTGTCGAGCGTCAGAATCATTCTGTCGAAGATGGTGTAAGAATAGGAATCGAGGTTTTCGGGGTCATTTCTCTTGCGGTTTTTTATGACATTTTCGATGATTCTGTGTGCCGGATTTTCGCCTGCGTGAACCACAACTTCTTGTAATTCAACGTTTTCATTTTGAAGAAAAATCTTATTGCCCAATTTTTTCACTTCATCAGATGTCAGTGATTTTGATTTGTAACCGACGTAAGAAAATGTCAGGTTTTTGATTTCGTTACGACTTCTGATTTCAAAATTTCCGTCGATGTCTGTGGTCGTTCCGAGCGTCCCGTCATTGTTGATGATGATGTTCACAAAAGCGAGATTCTGTTTCGACGTGCTGTCAGCAACGTGACCGCTGATTTTATAAAGTTGGGCATTTGTCGTCAAACAAATGATTATCAATATAAAACCTAAAAAATATTTCAAAATTTTCATGTACTATCAAATGTTTTGCAAAAATAACATTTTTTAAATTAATAAGTTTAGACGTTATGAAAAATAAAGTATTTTTGCAAAAATAATTGAAAATATGGCAGACGGATATTTGGAAAAGCGCATGGATGAATTTAACTCCGGCGCGAAAAAAACAGTGAAACACGTTTCGTTGGACACTTTATTTGAGAAAAACCGCAGCTATCGCGGCTATAAAAAAGATTTTGTTGTGAAACACGACATGCTTGAGCGCATCGTCAATGTGAATACAAAGATTGCATCGGGGAAAAATCAGCAAGCGCTTCGTTTTAAGTTAGTTACGAAAGGCGAGGACGCCGATTTTGTCAACGGCAACATCAAACTCGGCGGAATGCTGCCCGAACTTCATCTGCCGTATAAAGGCACCGAGCCGGAGGCTTTTGTCATCGTCTGCGGCACCGTCCCCGAAAACAAAATCCTTGACATCGACCTCGGAATCTCACTTCAGAGCATGGCGCTGAAAACAACAGAAATGGGACTTAACGCATTGATTATTTGCGCTTTCAACAAAGTCAATATCACTGAACATTTCAATCTGAAATATGAGCCATTGGCGATTCTCGCCGTCGGGAAAGGTGCGGAAAACATCAAACTGAAACCGATTTCGCCAGATGAAAGCAAGGCTTACTTCCGTGAAAATGACGTTCATTACGTCCCGAAACTGAAATTAGAAGACATAATTTTGTAAGATCTTAAAAATAAAATATCATGACAAGACAAGAATATTATCAGAAAAATCAGGAATGGCTTGCTGAAAAAGCCAAGGAAGAAGGTGTCATCGCTTTGCCTAAAGGCATATATTACAAGGTGTTAGCTTCTGGCGAAGACAATGGTGTCACTGCAACGAGAAACAGCATCGTCACCGCGCACTATGCGGGAAAAACCATCGACGGCAAACAGTTCGACAGCAGCTTCGGCGGAGAGCCGCTCACGATACGCCTACGCGAACTCATCGAAGGCTGGGTCATCGCAATGCAACAGATGCACGTCGGCGACAAATGGGAACTCTATCTTCCGGCTGAAATGGGCTACGGCAACTATTCGATGCCGGGAATCCCAGCGGGTTCAACATTAATTTTTGAAATTGAATTGCTTGCTATACAGTAGGTAATTGAGGAACTTTAGGGTGTTAGGAGTTTTTGGTTGTTGCCTATAAATCAATTTGTTATGAATGAAATTTTAATTCTTCGCTCGTCGTTTCAGTCCGACGATTATGTTAAAAAGGAATACGCAGAACTGTTGAGTTTGCTTGCTGAAAAATGTAATGCAGGTTTCAGGGTGATAGGAGAGGAGATGCCGCTTACGCAAATCGAGAAGCACGACACTTTCCTCATCGCGACCGGCGGAGTTGAAGGACTTTTTGTAAAACTACTTGAAAATGAATTTGTTGCTAAAAATGTCACGCTGATTGCCGATGGCAGAAACAACTCGCTCGCTGCGTCAATGGAAATCCTGACTTATCTCAATGAGAAAAGCGGGAACGGAAGGATACTACATGGAACCAACGAAGAAATCGTTGCGGATTTGATTGATTCACAACAAATTAAGTCGGATTATGATGTCGTTTCAAAAAACAATGGCGAAAACATTAAAAGTAATGGATTTATAGAGTTCAACCGTGTCGCCATCTTCGGCGTGCCGTCCGACTGGCTCATTGCAAGCGGCGTTGACCGCGAGTTTGTCAGAGAAAAGTTCAACATCGATTTCGTGAATATCGACATTGAACGCCTTGTTACACGAGTGCAACTCATTGATGATGAGATGGTTGAACTTCTGACAAAAGACTACGAAGATTCCGGCATCACATTCGGCGAGGCAAGTCACCGCGATTTGCTGAACTCATTGAAACTATATTTGGCGATAAGTCAGATTTGTCACGAGGAAAACTGTACTTGTCTGACAATCAGATGTTTTGACATTGTCAAACAACTGAAAGCGACGAGTTGCCTTGCTCTCGCGTTGCTCAACGACGAAGGCATTGACGCCTCGTGCGAAGGCGACCTGCAATCGCTGCTTACCATGGTTATGGCTCGAAAGATTGCTTGGCAGCCAGCATTCATGGCGAATCCATCGGGCATGTCTAAAGAAAACGGAACCACCACATTCGCACATTGCACCATACCGATGTCGATGTGCAAAAAATACGGTTTCAGAAGCCATTTCGAGTCGGGACTTGGAATCGCGATAGCAGGCGAAATGCCTGTCAATCAGAAATATACGATTTTCAAATGGGGCGGAAGACGGCTTGAGCGTTTCTTCGTCGAAGAAGTTGAAGCGGTCGAAAAACCATACAGCGAACATCTTTGCAGGACGCAGATAACGTTTAAGTTTTACAGGCCGGAATACATGCTGAATTGTCCGATCGGCAACCACCATATTATAATAAAAGGTGCCGTCGCCGCGAAAATCAGGCAGACGATGAAGGAAGTCGGAGTGGAAGAGGTGCGTGATATCCGTGATTAATTTTTGTCATCATAAAATTCCCGCAGCTTTCTCAACTCATTCTTGAGAGAATCAACAATCGGCAGGTTCTCGTCGTAGATGTTGTTCATCTCCGCGGGGTCGTTTTGTAGGTCGTACAGCTCCCATTCGTCAATGTCGTTATAGAAATGAATGAGTTTGTAACGTTCTGTGCGGATGCCGTAATGTCTTTTCACGGCGTGTTCGGCAGGATATTCGTAGTAATGATAGTAAAGCGAAGTACGCCAGTCGGCGGGATTTTCGCCTTTCAGCAGAGGCAGCAACGAAACGCCTTGAATGTCGTCGGGAATGTCAACTCCGGCGAGTTCGAGGAAAGTGGGGGCGTAGTCGATGTTTTGCACCATCTGGCTGACGTCGCCGTGCCTGCCGCCGGGAAGCCGCATGAGCAGCGGGGTGCGGAACGACTCCTCGTACATGAAACGTTTGTCGAACCAGCCGTGTTCGCCCATGTAAAAGCCCTGGTCTGAAACATACACCACAAGCGTGTTTTCTGCTAATCCTGATTTGTCTAAATAGTCCAACACGCGGCCAACGTTGCGGTCAACGGAATGGATGACACACAGATAATCACGCATGTAACGTTCGAACTTCCATTTTGCAAGTTCTTCGCCTTCAGGCATTTCCGCTTTGTAATCGGCAATGATTTTGTCGTAATATGCGTCCCATGCTTTTTTCTGCTCGGGCAGAAGATTGCCGTACATGCTTCGTCCATAGCCTTCCAATCCGGTCGTGGTATGTATCTCGTTCTCTTTGTCGGCAAGTTTCAAATCATACACGATATCCATGTCCTTGAAGATACTCATCTCCTGTTCGGAGGCGGCAAGGCGGCCTTCATATTTGTCGAAGAAATTTTCCGGCAGTGGAATCTGAACGGTATCATACATCCCAAGGTCTTGTAAATCAGGCATCCAAGTTCGATGCGGCGCCTTGTGATGAAGCATCAGGCAAAAAGGCTTTTCGGTGTCACGCTTGTTCTCAAGCCAGTCGATGGCGATGTCGGTGGTGATGTTTGTGGCATAACCTTCGATTTGTTTTTCAACGCCATTATCGATAAATCTTGGGTTGTAATAATCGCCCTGACCTGTCAAAATATTCCAATAGTCGAAGCCGGTAGGTTCTGAAATCAAGTGCCATTTGCCAATCATAGCAGTCTGATAACCAGCTTGTTGAAGCAGCTTCGGGAACGTCTGCTGGCTGCCGTCGAACGTGCAGTTGATGTTGTCCATATAACCGTTCTTGTGGCTGTGTTTACCTGTTATGATGCAAGCGCGGCTCGGCCCGCTGATGGAGTTGGCGACAAAGCTGTTAGTGAAACGAACTCCTTCATTTCCAATGCGATCGATGTTCGGAGTCTTGTTATAACGACTGCCGTATGCACTTATCGTCTGATATGAATGGTCGTCGGTCATGATGAATAGGATGTTCATCGGACGAGTTTCTTTTTTGGTACAATTGGTTAATATACAAGCTGTTGCAAATGGAATAAGAATTTTAATCGGAAGTTTGTTCAGCATTTTTTTTAATTTAATTTTATGGCAAAAATAATATTTTTATCAATATCAACAAATTAAAGATTACATCCGATTTTTTACAAATATTTTTATTTTTTTCTTGCATGTTACCATGAAGTAACATATTTTTGCAGACTGAATTTTAACAAATATAAAATGATAAAAAATCGGTGTAATACGGAACAGAAAATCATTGATGCATCTATTCAGATCATTGATAATGAAGGATTTGAAGGACTGAATATTACGAAGATTGCAAGAATGGCTGAAGTTTCGAAAATGCTTGTTTACAGATATTTCGACTCGCTTGCCGGATTGATAAAGCGTGTAATTGAGGCGAATGATTTCTGGAGTCAGATTCCGGATGATGTCTCTTTAGATGACACAGCCGCCGGAAGAATCAAAGACATTTTTCATCATAAAGCGCTGATTCTCAGAAACAATCCTATGGTGAGGAAGTTTTATCGTTGGGAAATAACGGTTGACAATGACGTGATAAAGAGTCTGAGGTCTGAACGTGAGGTCGCGGCATGGCAGAATTTCAGCAAATATTGTAACGAGCTGAATATCAGCGGTGACGAAGCTCTCGCATTTGCGACATTCGTTGACAATTCAATTATCATGACGATGATAAAACTCGATATGCCGCAAAAACGCGGCCTTGACATCAGCACTGATGACGGATGGAAGCTCTATCTGAAGACCGTCGATGACTTGATTGACAACTTGATTATTAGTAGAAATTCTTTGAATCTTTAAATC
>JAUNNU010000072.1 GCA_030537295.1 Bacteroidia bacterium | reverse complement strand
TTGTTTAATATACAGGTACATAGGTTTAAGGAGGCAAAATCATGAAAGTTAAACATTTTCTAACATTTTGTGCTATGGGTATCATAGGATTAAATGCCTGCAATTCAGACAGTTGCGGCATGAAGACAAAAGACGCGGGAGAGAATCCCTTCTTCGTTGAAAGCGAGTTGCCGTTTGGCGCGCCAGCATTCGACAAAATCAAAAACGAGCATTACAAGCCGGCCTTCATCGAAGGCATGAAACAACAGAAAGCCGAGGTCGAAGCCATCTGCAACAACGCGGAGACCCCGACATTCGAGAACACCATCTGGGCCTACGACAAGTCGGGCGAGCTTCTCGGAAGAGTCGCGGGCGTCTTCTACAACATGATGGAGTGCATGAGCGACGACGAGATGCAGAAAATCGCCGAAGAGCTGTCACCGCTCATCTCCGCTCACAGCGACGACATCGCGATGAACGCCAAGCTGTTCGAGAAAATCAAATACGTCTATGACCATCGCGCCGAGATGAACCTCGACGAACAACAGAACCGCGTCGTCGAGAAATACTACAGCGACTTCATCAACGGCGGCGCAGGCCTCAACGACGAAGACCAGGCCAAACTCCGCCAGATCAACGAGCGTCTGTCACTCGTGAACCTGCAGTTCAACCAGAACATGCTCGCCGAAAACGCGGCGTTCAAGATGGTCGTCGATAACGCCGAAGACCTCGCCGGGCTTCCGGAAGCGAACATCGCAGCTGCCGCGCAACAGGCTGAAGCCGAGGGACTTACAGACAAGTACGTCTTCACCACCGCCAAGCCGAGCATGATTCCGTTCCTCACTTACGCCGAAAACCGCGCACTCCGCGAGAAACTTTACAAAGGTTACATCAACCGCTGCAACAACGACAATGCCAACGACAACAAGAAAGTCATCAACGAGATTGTGAACCTTCGTTTGCAGAAAGCTCAACTTCTTGGTTATGAAGACTATGCATCTTTCGTCCTCGCCAACAACATGGCGAAAGACGTCCCGACCGTTGACAACTTCCTCGCCAATCTCTTCGAGCCGGCCTTGAACGTCGCAAAGAGAGAACTCGCCGAGATGCAGACCATCGCCGACAGCGAAGGCGCAAACTTCAAACTCGCCTCGTGGGACTGGTGGTATTACGCCGAGAAAGTGCGCAAGGCGAAATACGACTTCGATGAGAACCAGCTCAAGCCTTACCTCTCGCTCGACAACGTGCGCAGCGGTATGTTCATGGCTGCCAACAAGTTATACGGCATCACATTTGAAAAGAGAACCGACATCCCTGTCTATTTCGACGGCGTTGAGACATTTGAGGTCAAGGAAGCCGACGGCACGACATTAGGCCTCCTCTACCTCGACTACTTCCCGCGCGCGAGCAAAGGCACCGGCGCATGGTGCACCTCGTTCCGCGAAGGCGGCTACGACATCAACGGCGTGCGTCACACCGCCTTGGTGCAACTCGTGATGAATTTCACACCGGCGACCGGCAACGAGCCGTCGCTGCTCAGCTGGGACGAGACCGAGACAATGTGGCATGAGTTCGGCCACAGCCTCCACGCTTTCTTCTCAGAAGGCAGATACACAAGGACTTGCGGCAACGTCCCGCGCGATTACGTCGAGCTTCCTTCACAAATCATGGAGGAATGGGCCAACGACCCCGAAGTCATCCGCATGTACGCAAAACATTACCAGACAAACGAAGTGATGCCGGATTCTTTAATCAACAAACTCGAAAACAGCGGCAACTTCAACCAAGGCTTCAACACCGTCGAGTTCCTCGCGGCTGCAATCTTAGACATGGAATTTCATAAGATTAAAGAAGTCAAAGACCTGGACATCAACGCTTTCGAGAAAGAAGCGATGGGCAAAATCGGCCTCATCGACGAAATCGTCCCGCGTTACAGAAGCACATATTACGGACACATCTTCGGCGGCGGCTACGCAGCCGGTTACTACGTCTATTACTGGGCTGAAGTGCTCGACACCGACGCTTTCAATTACTTCAAGCAATCGGGCGACCTATTCAACCCCGAACTCGCAAAGTCATTCAGACTCAACTGCTTGCAGGAATGCGGCAACGACGAAGGAATGGTTCAGTACAAGAAATTCCGCGGTCAGGAGCCGAGCCTCGACGGTTTTCTTATCAAGCACGGACTGAAATAGCCACGACACGTCAAGACGTGATACAAGAATCGCTTCGCGAAATCATGTTGATTTACAGACATTTCGCGAAGCGATTTTTATTTGCGAAACTCAAAAATCACAGCCAGCCTTGAGCCAGCACGTCGGCGATGTGGATAATATTAATCGGGAGATTCTGTTTCTTTGCATACGAATCGAGGTGCATCAGGCACGACATGTCGTTGGTGACAAGATATTCCGCACCAGCCTCAATCGCCTCATCAAGTTTCTTTTTCGCCAAAGCGCAGGAAATCGACTCGTGCTGAAAAGCGAAAAGGCTGTTTCCGTAGCCGCAGCACACTTCAGGATGCTTCAACTCAATGAGTTCCAATCCGTTGACTTTCGACAACAACTGACGCCCCTCGTCTTTCAGCCCCAATTCACGCAATGAAGAGCATGAATCGTGATAGACAACTTTATGCGGAAACACCGCATCGGTGAAATCCATTTTCAATTCATTTACAAGGAATTCCGTCAACTCGAAAATATTCCCGACAAGGCGTTTGTACTCCAAATGCGAACCCGTATTGTAGAAAAGCTCCTTGTACCTCGTCTTGATGAAACCGACGCACGACGCATTAATCCCGACGACTGGACGATTATTCGGGAAATCACTTAAAAACTTATCACCCAACGACTTGGCCTCATCAATAAAACCGCTGTTGAACGCAAATTTGCCGCAACAGGTCTGTTCAGGATTATATTCAACATCGACTTTGCACGCCTGAAGAAGCTTCAAGACATTCATCGCAGTCATCGGATAGAACTGGTCTATCACGCAGGAAACAAATAAATCGACGGTCATTTTTCAAATTTTCGGCAAAAATAAAGAAAAAGTTTGAAAGTTCTTAAAGTAAAAAGTAAAAAGTTAAACGAACCGTTTAGCGATTACAATTCCGCTGAAACTTTTCGAAATTCCACCCAGAAATTCGGATACGACTTTGAAACGGCCTCTGCATTTTCCATTTCAACAGCCCCGATTTTCAATGACAAAGGTGCCAACGACATCGCAATCCGATGGTCGTCATGCGAATCAAAAACAACAGGATTTTCTTCAGAAAACAATTTTAAATTTCGCAACAATTTGATTTTCAGCATATCATCAGATATTTTTTCAAATTCAGCCCCAATTTTCCTCAATTCGGAAACCATGACAGAAATCCGGTCTGACTCCTTAATGGCGAGATTTTTCAGACCCGTAAACGTTGCATTAACGCCAAGTCCGGCGCAAGTCGCGACGACAGCTGGAAACAAATCCGGGGTGTTCACAAAGTCAAATTCAAGGTCGTTATCAATTAGTTTTCCAGATTTTTCAATCATGACTCCGTTTCTTTTTTCGTGCGAAACGATGCCGAATCTCTCGAAAACTCCGGCAACAATTTTGTCGCCCTGCACAGAATTCATCTTCAGATTTTCAAGGAAAACGCGTCCGTTTCTGCTCAAGGCAACCATTTCATACCAATACGAAGCGGCGCTCCAATCGCTTTCAACTGTATATTTAACATTTTGATAATCAGAATGTTCAACAGAAACATCACGATTATCACGATGCACTTCCGCACCATATTCCGACATTATTTCAATTGTCATGTCGATATACGGCAGCGATGTCAGTTCGCCTTCGAGATGAAGCCGGAGTCCGTTTTCAAAACACGGCGCGGCGAGCAGCAACGACGACGCATACTGCGAGCTTTTGCTGACATTCACAGAGGCTTCGCCGCCTTTTAAGTTTCCGCCATTAATTAATAAAGGTGGAAAACCTTCATCGTCTTGATATTCAATGTCGGCTCCGAGTTGCCGCAAAGCATCGACCAAATCCTTTACCGGACGTTTCTGCATCCGTTCAGAACCGGTCAGAAGCCATTTCCCGGATTTCAACGCCAACGCCGTCGTCAGGAAACGAAAGACCGTCCCGGCATTCTGACAATCAATTTCCCTATATGAATTTTGTTTCCGTTCTATTTGATTATCAATTTTTTTTAACAATTCAATAGTCAGGTTCGTGTCATCGGCAGCAGAAAGGTTACAGATGGCCGGTTCGAGTCCGGCATAATGACAAATCATGAGGGCACGGTTGCTTTCGCTCTTGCTGCCTACCAAGCCAACACTTATATCGAAATCCTTATTTACTGAAGTTATTTTCATCATTCAGATAATCAAGCAGATAATTCACGGAAGCGACTATATCTTTTTCTTTCACGGCCACATCGACGATTGGTTTTCCGGGTTCGGAAATCAGCACGAAACGTATCTCATCACCGAGATTTTTCTTGTCATGACGCATCAATTCAAGAAGAGATTTCAAATCCAAATCCGTGATTTTTACGGAATCGAACAGATTTGTAAAAATATTTTTATAAATTGCCGTCCACTTTTTATCGAGGCCGCAATAAATTTCCGAGAGGCACAACGCCGGAAGCATTCCGAGCGCAACCGCCTCACCGTGAAGCAGTTCCGCATCTGTTCCCACGAAAAACGATTCGATGGCATGACCGACTGTATGGCCGAAATTCAGGCATTTCCTGATTCCGTGTTCGGTCGGGTCTTGTTTGACTATCGCGTCTTTTGCCTCAATCGCTTTTTTCACAAAATCGGGATTCAGAGGCAGTTTCGCGTCAAGGAAATATTCGTCGCAGACGAAGCCGTATTTCAGGATTTCGCCGAGTCCGGAAAGGAACTCGCGTTTTGGCAATGTCTGCGCGAACTCTGTCAGAACCAAAACCGCAAGAGGTTGCGCAAACGTCCCGATTTGGTTTTTAATTCCTTGAAAATCAACGCCTGTCTTTCCACCCACGGAAGCGTCAACCATTGCGAGAACTGTTGTCGGCACGTTGATGAAATCGATGCCGCGCTTGAAACACGAAGCCGCAAAACCGCCGACATCGGAAACACAACCGCCACCGAGGTTTATCAGCAAAGAATTTCTATCAGCATGATTTTCAATCAGTTGTTTCCAAATCTCCTGAACGGTATCGATATTCTTGTTCCTCTCACCGAAAGGAATTTCAATCAGGACGAAATCATTAATCCTCGTCTTTTCAAAAAAAAGCGGAAGGCAGTAATTCACGGAATTTCCGTCACAAAGAACAAACGTCTTTGAATGTGAATCAACGAGTCGCTTAAATTTTTCAATATCCTGACCGAAAAGTATCATTACCTGAAACAACTAATTCATTGAATAACATTCTGTTACAAAACCGAGCATTTGATAGTCCGTGACGTGTCGGTGTTTCCCAAGGCGATTTCCACCTTTATGAAATGTTCGGGCATGAGCGGGTCGATGAGTTCAGGCCATTCGAGCAGACAGAGATGTCCGCTATAGAAATAATCCTCGTAACCGATGTCAAACACCTCCTCCAACTTCTTGATTCTGTAAAAATCGAAATGAAAGATAGAATCGTTTTCCGTAAGATATTCATTTACAAGGGCAAATGTCGGACTATTCACCTCATCGGTGACGCCGACACGATGGCAGAGGTTCTTAATCAGAGTGGTCTTTCCGGCACCCATCGGACCGTAAAACGCGATGATGTCGGACTTGTCGCGCCATGAGAGCAGCAAGTCTGTGACTTGTGAAAGCGCCTCGACGCTGTCTATCTCAAAAGTTTTTGTTTCCATTATTTTGCTTTCATATATGCGACGGGGATGAGCATTTCGCTCATCGAGATGCCGCCGTGCTGGAATGTGTTTTTATAATAATTGACGTAATAGTTATAGTTGTTCGGGTAAGCGAAGAAATCGTTTGCGCGTGCGAAGACGTATGCGGTGCTGACATTGACTCTCGGAAGGAAAATCTTCTCCGGATCTTTCACTTCAAACATCTCTTTCGCATTGTATTTCAACGACTTGCCGTATTTATATCTCAAGTTGGTATTGACGTTCTTATCGCCTAAAATCTTCACCGGATTTTTGACGTAAACGGAGCCGTGGTCGGTGGTGACGACCATGTCGCAGCCCTTCGACGATATGAATTTCATCATGTCATAAAGCGACGAATGCTCGAACCACGACAGCATCAGCGAGCGGTAAGCCTCCTCATCGTCAGCGAGTTCGCGGATTATCTCCATCTCGGTGCGCGCGTGCGAAAGCATATCGACGAAGTTATAGACGATGACATTGAGTTTGTTCTGCATCAGGTTGCCCATCTGTTCGTAGAGTTTCTTGCCGGCGGCG
Organism: Bacteroidia bacterium; assembly: GCA_030537295.1. GTDB lineage: Bacteria > Bacteroidota > Bacteroidia > Bacteroidales > F082 > Limimorpha. The sequence continues at coordinate 8,715 of JAUNNU010000072.1, read as the reverse complement.
AGGTTCAGCACCTTATTATATGAGTACTTGATGTTCTTGCCGAAACGTTTCAGCTGTTCGCCGAGAAGCTCGCTTTCGTATTGATTCTTAGTGCCTTCGTCTTCCTCGTCAATCCAATAATTCGGGAAGCGGCGGCGTATCTCGAGAGGCATCAGGCCGGCGAAGATGGAATTTCGCGCATATTGCGTCGTGGTCGGCAGGATGCTGTAGTAAATGGCATCGTCCTCGACATGGAAAAACTGCTCGACGAGCGGCTGTATCGACTTCCACTGGTCGTAGCGGAGATTGTCTATCAGTATGAAAAACAACGGCTTGTCGTCATCAGAGAGGCGGTTGAAGACATTGTTTTTCATCACGGTGTGCGACATTGTCGGTTTCATCTCGCATTTCCCGCCGACCCAGTCGCAGTAATTTTTTTCCACGTAACGTGAAAACAGGTTGTTGGCCTCCTGTTTCTGCAAGGCGAACACCTCCTTGATGCCATCGTCGGCCGACTTCTGAAGTTCCAACTCCCAGCGTGTCAGGTTCTTATACACGCCGATCCATTCGTCGAAGTTGAGGTTGTTATTCAAATCCATGCCGATTTTACGGAACTCCTGCTGATATTTCGACGTTGACTTCTCGTCAACGAGTTTTTTATTTTCGAGGTTACGCTTCAGCGAAAGCAAAATCTGATTCGGATTGACCGGCTTTATCAGATAATCGGCGATGTTGCTGCCGATTGCGTCTTCCATGATGCGTTCCTCCTCGCTCTTCGTGATCATCACGACTGGCAGGTTCGGGAACTCCGCCTTGATTTTTTCGAGAGTCTCCACGCCAGAGATGCCCGGCATCTGTTCGTCAAGAAACACAATATCAAAATGTTTCGAGCGCACGAGGTCGAGTGCGTCAACGCCGCTGTTTGCTGTAACTACTTCATAACCTTTCTTTTCCAAGAATAAAATGTGTGGCTTCAAGAGTTCAATCTCATCGTCAGCCCATAAAATCGAGTTTGCCATATTTCTTATTTTTTGAAGATAACGTTTGAATTTTGGAAAAGATATAAAACGCAAAAAATATTTCGTTTTTACATGTTTTTCAGCGGCGAGTCGGATGAATACGGCACTTTGCCCGAAGGCACCACCTTGCTCGATGTCTGAAGATGCACATCCTGGTCGTCGAAGAAGATATGTGCGCCGAACGCCTTGAGCACCTTGTCTTTAGGTATCCCGCCGAGGAAATAGACCTCGTTGACATACACGCCCCATTTCTTCAGGGTCTTGATGACGCGCATGTGCGCCGGTGCGCTGCGCGACGACACGATGGCGAGGCGCAGCGGCGAGAGCTCGACGGTGACGGGCAGCGAAGCCTGGATCTTCGACAGTTTCATCAGCAGTTTGGCGAACGGGCCTTCCGGCAGCGGGTCGTCCTGATGCTCGTCTTCGTAACGGTGGAACTCGTCGAGACCTTCAACACGGGAGTAGATCTCCGCCTCCTCGGAGAACAGCACGGCGTCGGCGTCGAAGGCGATCTTCACGGTGTTGTCGTCGGGGTTGAACGCCGTAGGCGGCTCGTAGATGACCGCCGCCGCGCAGTTGCTGTGCGAGTCGATGACCGACTGCACGCTCTTCTCGTCCTTCGAGAGGAAGAGGTCAACGCCGAAAGCCTCGATATAAGGCGCCATCGACTCGCCGCCGGTGAACGCCAGACGAGTGATGTCAAGGTCGTATTTCTCAATGGATTTCAGTATCCTGATGCCGGTTTCCGGACTGTTACGAGACATCACAACGACTTCAACCACAGGCTTTTGCGCCTGTTTGTTCAACTGGAGAAGACTTTTCACGAGATAAAAAGCCGTGCCAATCTCGAGCGGCACATCCTGATTCTTCTCTTGATATTCGCGGTAACGTTTTACTCCCTCGCGCTCAAAAATCTCATTTTCCTTCTCAAGGTTGAACAACGCGCGTGAGGTGACGCCGACGACCAACATCTCTGACATATCGACCATATACGTTAATTTGTTGAAAGCTGCAAAGATAAATAAAATTGAGATTTGAATGTTTATTATTTTGAAAAAACGCCCGATTATTTTAGGGAAATGTGTATTTTTGCAGAAAAAAATTCAGGAAAGAAGAAAAGCACGGCAAACATTCATAATCATAGCGTTTGCTGTAAATTTAAAGATTAAACACATGAGCAAGGCGAAACCTTTTGTAAAATGGGTCTTTTTTGAAATCTTTTCCATAAATGAAATAAAAAAACGTATCTTTGCAGTCTGTTGTAAAAAAGCATTTAAATGGAGTACATTCAATACATAAACGATGTCTTAAAACCGAACATAACTGAAAAATGCCTGGTTTTGGATCTGTTCGCAGGTTGCGGCGGGTTGTCTCTCGGTTTTGAAGCCGCGGGATTTAAGACAATTGGTTTTGAGTGCGTTGAAGATGCGGTCAACACATATAACAGGAATCTCGTTGGCAAATGTTTCTGCGACATGTTGGGTGTTGGATATGAGTATCCCGATATTGAAAACATTGACATTGTGATTGGCGGGCCGCCTTGCCAGCCATTCAGCAGGATAGGAAGTCAGAAAGGAATGGAAGACGCAAGGGACGGCTTCCCCATTTTCATTGATGCCGTAAGGCGAATCAAGCCTAAAATTTTCATGTTTGAAAACGTACAGAACATCTTGGGACGTCACAAGTGGTATCTGGATATGATTGTGGACGAATTAAGGTCATTAGGCTATATTGTTGAATATAAAGTTCTTAACGCCGTCAATCACGGAGTGCCGCAGAACAGGGAGAGGCTGATTACAGTCGGATATAAATCTTGTTTCAAATACCCGACAATTGAGCAAAAGAAGACCACGGTGTACGAAGCCATCGGCGACAGCATGACTTTATTTGATGAGAACAGCAAGTTCCTCACACCTGCACAAGACAATTACATCGCTGAATATGAGAAGAAATCATGCTGTATAAACCCAAGAGATTTGCATGCGAATCTTCCTGCCAGGACGCTGACGTGCAGGAATTTAGCAGGAGCGACGAGCGATATGCACAGAGTTAAATTGCCCGACGGCAGGAGAAGGAGGATAACGACAAGAGAAGCAGCACGATTGCAGAGCTTCCCAGATTGGTTCGAGTTTGCAGGGAATGAGACCAAACAATTCACCCAGATCGGGAATGCCGTGCCGCCGCTGTTGGCATACAAAATAGCAATGGCTGTGAAAATGGCATATCATGCGGAGGAAAAAAGCAAATATTATATCGAAGAGGTAAATGAGATGGTAACAGGATTATTTTACGCTTATGGAAATTAGATTATCTGTAAAAGTCAAATCGGCGGTAAAGAAAAACATCTTTGCGATATTGGATGTCTTGAACGAAGTCGGGATTCCTCTTGAAGGTCTCACCGACAGAAGACTTGAACGCGTAGCCAAAGTTTGCATGGCGATTGGAAACATCAAAACAAATTTCACGGAAATAAAATCAGTAAAAGATGATGTTTTTTTAAGGACAAGAGAAATAATCGCCTATGTCAACAAGTATTTTGGAGAAAATATTGCAGATGGTTCATACGATGACATCAGAAGGAAAGACTTAAAATTACTGGTATTAGGCAACATTGCCATAAACTCTGCATCCATTAACTCAAAAGCGACAAATGACGGAAATAGAGCTTATTGTCTGAGTGATGATTTCGCAAAACTATTAAAAACACACGGGACAGGCGAGTGGAATACAGCGTTGGCTGAATACAAACAAAAAGCGGTTGATTTGAAAAATGAATTGGAAAAGAAAAGAATGTTCGAAAGCGTTCCTGTCACATTGCCAGACGGTTTAGAATTACTGCTCAGCTACGGCGAACACAATCAATTGCAGAAATCTATAATTGAAAAATTTCTGACATATTTCGGCAAAGGATGCTGTGTCCTATATGTCGGCGACACTGGCGACAAGTTTTTGTTTAAGGATGAAGCACAATTAAATGAGCTTGGTTTCTTCAATTTGGAACACGAAGAGCTGCCGGATATTGTCGCATATAACAAGGATAAGAACCTGTTGTTTTTAATAGAAGCATACCATTGCACAGGACAATGGGACAAAACGCGACTATACAAAGTTAAAAACAAATTGAAAGACTGTAAGTCTGATATGGTTTTCGTCACAGCATTTGAGACCCTGAATAATTTCAGGACAATATCTAATAACATCGCGTGGGAAACCGAGGTTTGGATTGCCGAAATGCCGGAACACATGATACATTTCAATGGATGGAAGTTTCTGGAGATTCACAAATAACAAAATTATTTTATTTAACATAAAAAAAACATAAAAACTATAGAACATATTAAACAATAACATATTATAAATCATAGCGTTTGTATTTTATTCGTGATGCTCTGAAACCTGAGAAATTTCAAGATTGTTTACAACGAATAAGAACAATGTTCGCAGTTTTGCGTGGACATGACTTATCTGTGAACAAGGGCAGTTCTCAGGGCCTCAGAGCGTAGATAGTGAACGTCCACGCTTTTTGTGTCCTTTTGAACAGCCTGACGGATGAAGTCCAAGCGCAAAATAACTGCACTATGAGTTATAACAATCATTCATTTGCTCAAACGGGCAATGACCTCCGCGTCATCGAGCTTTTCGCCGGTGTCGGCGGCTTCCGCATCGGACTCGAAAGAGCCTCCGAACACTACAAAACCGTATGGAACAACCAATGGGAACCATCGACGAAACGGCAGGACGCCTCGATAATTTATTGCAGCAGATTCGGGACCGCCGGACACTCGAACGCTGACATCGCCACCGTTGACGTTGACGAGATACCCGACGCCGACCTTCTCGTGGGCGGCTTTCCGTGCCAAGACTACTCTGTCGCCACGACATTGAAAAACTCCGGCGGCATCGAAGGCAAGAAAGGCGTGCTGTGGTGGCAGATCCACCGCATCCTGCGCGACCACAAGAACCCGCCGAAGTATCTCTTCCTCGAAAACGTTGACCGCCTGCTGAAATCACCCGCTTCACAGCGCGGACGCGACTTCGCAATAATCCTCGCCTCACTCTCAGACCTCGGCTACGTCGTCGAATGGCGCGTCATCAACGCCGCCGAATACGGAATGCCACAACGCCGCCGACGTACTTATATCGTTGCCTATCATAAAGATACAGATGTCGCAAAGTCAATCACCGACCCGATGAATTGGATTTCCAAGAACGGGACAATAGCCGAAGTTTTCCCGATCACGGACTCAGTTGAGAAGAAATCGGAGTTTAAAATTGCCGGCGACTTGTCACAAGTCTCCGCGACATTCAACAAAGGGAAAAACCTCGGTCCTTTCGGCGACACCGGGATAATGATTGACAGAAACGTCATGTCTTTTGATTCAGAACCTGATTATCACGGAGTTACATTGACGCTCGGACAGATTCTCATCGACGAGAAAGATGTCCCGTCAGATTTTTTCATTTCAGAAGAGGAACTGAAACAATGGGAATATCTGAAGGGCAGCAAGTCGGAGAAACGAATCAACAAGACAACCGGGCACGAATACAATTACTCGGAAGGCAAGATGGCTTTCCCCGACTGTCTCGACAAGCCTTCCCGCACAATCATCACAGGCGAAGGCGGCTCCGGCGCATCACGCTTCAAACATGTTGTTCTCACGCCAAGCGGCCGTTACCGTCGCCTGACGCCAGTCGAGCTTGAACGTCTGAACATGTTCCCTGACAATCACACACTTGGCGCATCTGACATGCGGCGCGCCTTCCTGATGGGAAACGCCCTCGTCACCGGAATAATTGAAAACATCGGCATCAGCCTGATGAACAAAATCAAGATATGACACCGTTTTTTCAGAACAGCTTCAGCTGTATCGCCATGTTGAATGTCATCCTATGGATTGGCGAAACTCCGTGTTCCGCGACGGCGTTTTTGTGTTCGGGTGTCGGATAGCCCTTGTTTTTCAGCCAGTTATACTGCGGAAACTCTTTGTGATATTCCTCCATGATACGGTCACGGGTCGTTTTCGCGAGAATCGAAGCAGCCGCAATCGACTGATATTTCGCGTCACCGCCGACGATGCACTGATGCCTGATGCCTTTGTACGGATTGAAACGGTTTCCGTCGATCAAAAGCAGCTCCGGCCTTGTTTTCAGCTGGTCGATGGCACGGTGCATTGCCAGAAACGAGGCGTTTAGGATGTTTATCTCGTCAATCTCCTTGGCGGAAACGATTCCGATGCCATACGCCAAAGCGTTCTCCATCACTTTGATTCTCAATTTCTCACGTTGTTTTTCGGTCAGTTTCTTTGAGTCATCGAAGTCGGGGAAATCGACACCACGCGGAAGAACCACCGCCGCTGCTACCACCGGCCCCGCTATGCAGCCACGTCCAGCTTCATCACAGCCGGCCTCAATAAGATTATCAGTATAATATTGTTTCAGATTCATAAAAACAAAGGCAGATATTGCGTCGCCAACGCTCCAATCATAACAATCAAAACCAGCACACTGACCATATTCGATTTGCGTATCGTTGACAATGCCATAGCATAAAAAACAGCTAACACCATAAATATCAAGCCGTTACCATTCAACGGCTGCTGCATCGCCATCATAAACACAGCAAAAGCAAAAAGCAACAATGTAATGCCGAGTCTTTTTCTTGTATGTATTGAATTATTAGCGGATGTTTTTATCTTAAGATATGACAACAAAAACAATACAAACAACAACGACATCACAATAACGTCTTCTATCGCAAAATGAATTTTATACATTTCAACGCCACAGAAGCCAGATGAATAAATATCTATCAAACCAGGAATATCACGTTTGAAATATGCTATCACAAACATGAAAAAATACGGCATCAGCAATCCGAAAAACGGGATCAGAAACAATCTGAATGCTTTATATCCCATAACAATCATCACCAATAACATCCACAAAATCAATACTATTGACGGATAATAAAACATCGAAGCCAATGCCACGAAAACGCCGACGTTAAACAAATACATTTCCGGATTTTCGGTCTGCAAAAGCGAGTACATCGTCTGCATTGCGATAAGCACAAACGGGCATGCCAACATAAACTGGAAACTCTCGCATTTTATCGGGACACACGCAAAACACAGTACAAACATCAGTGAGCCGAACGTACTATTACGTGAAGACATTTGATTTGATGTCAATATAGTATTGAAAAAAAACATCGAAAAAACAAATACTGCAAACGTGATTATCGACATAATCAGCGTTGACTGTCCCAAAATGTCCGCCAGCAACGCATACAACGGTGATGTCCAATCTGCCGCCGGAAGATCAGTTTGTGCGTGGAGAAAAACAGGCAGCCAGGCGATCACGGCGAGAACAACGATGACCACCCACTGTATCAAATAGTTATATCTAAAAAACTTAAGCATTACAGATTCAAAAGATCGATTCCGATGTCATGGCGGAAGTTTACGCCATCGAACTTTATTTTCTCAACGTTTTTGTATGCTTTCGTCCTCGCCTCTTCAATATCCTTTCCGTGCGCGGTGACAGCAATGACACGTCCGCCGGAAGTCACAACGTTGCCTTCGGCATCGAATTTAGTACCGGCATGAGCCACGACACAGCAAGGACACACGTCGTCCAAACCGTTGATAATCATTCCTTTTTTATATGCTTCGGGATAACCGCCTGACACGAGCATCACCGTCACCGAAGTTTCGGGGCTTGACTGATAATGAGCTTCAGCGAGTTTGCCTTTAGCACATGCGTCGAGCAACTCGGCGAAATCAGAGTCGATGCGGGTCATCACGCCTTCGGTCTCCGGGTCGCCCATGCGGACGTTGTATTCAATGACATACGGATCGCCGCCGCAGTTCATCAAACCCAAGAAAATGAATCCTTTATAGTCTATGTTCTCGGCTTTCAAGCCTTCAATTGTCGGTTTAATTATTCTATTTTCAACTTTTTCAACGAAATCAGGTGTGACAAACGGAACCGGTGATACCGCACCCATGCCGCCGGTGTTCAAGCCCTTGTCGCCGTCACCGATTCTCTTGTAATCCTTGGCTTCAGGAAGGATGACATAATCTTTCCCGTCGGTCAAGACGAACATCGAGACCTCTATTCCTTTGAGGAACGTCTCAATGACGACCTTTGCGGAGGCAGTGCCGAACTTGCCGGAAAGCATTTCTTTCAATTCAGCGCAGGCTTCTTCCAAATCATTGAGAATCAACACACCTTTACCTGCGGCGAGGCCATCGGCCTTAAGTACGTATGGTGCTTCAAGAGTTGAAAGATATTTAATTCCTTCATTAAGGTTCTCGGCCGTGACGGTGAAACACGCCGCCGTCGGGATGCCGTATTTCTCCATGAAACGTTTTGCGAAAGCCTTACTGCCTTCTAATTGTGCGCCGTTTTTGTCGGGACCGATAATCTTAACGTCTTTTAAATCAACGTCTTGCTTAAAGAAATCGACGATGCCGTCAACGAGCGGCTGTTCAGGGCCGACAACGACCATTTCGATTTCATTTTTTAGTACGACATCTTTTATTGCATGAAAATCAGCAATATTTATTTGAATGTTTTCTCCTACCGATGCAGTGCCGGCATTGCCCGGTGCGACATAAACCTTTGACACTCTTTCACTTTGGGCGATTTTCCAAGCGAGAGCGTGCTCACGACCGCCAGAACCTAAAACTAATATTTTCATTTTTGACACAAG
>JAUNNU010000071.1 GCA_030537295.1 Bacteroidia bacterium | reverse complement strand
TTGTTCAACAAACTGTGGCAGCGGCTGTTCATCAGGCTGTTCAACAACATGCAAAGGAGATTGCTACACGGGGTGTTCGAGTACCTGTGAGGGAGACTGCTCCGTTGGCTGTTCGACAAATTGTGAAGGGGGCTGCTATGTGGGATGTTATACGGGATGTTCAACTTCATGTTCTGGAGGATGTTCGGGAAGTTGTCATGCGGTTTGCAATTCCACATGTAGCTATACGTGTGATGGATCTTGTAGCGGAGGCTGCTTGGCTACATGTCATGGTGGGTGTGATGGGTTTTGTAGATTGGTAAATATCGGTGTGATTTGATGTTATAATGCCATTTCTCAATCTTGAATTCTAAAAGAAGTAATTAAAAATGTCAAATATCAAAAATACTAATGAACCATGGCAGGGCGGTATGGCGAAAAACATCACCTTCATCGTCACCAAGGACTGCCAGTTGGCCTGCAAATACTGCTATCTTGTGGGCAAGAATGTGAAGGAACGGATGCCCTGGGATGTGGCCAAGACCTTCATCGACTATGTGCTCGACCATGAGACCGACCCCGATTTTGCTTACGAGTCGGTGGTGTGGGACTTCATCGGCGGCGAGCCGTTTTTGGAAATCGAGCTTATCGACAAGATTTGCGACTACATCAAGAAGGAACTCTTCCGCCGCAACCATCATTGGTTCAACAGCTACCGTTTCTCCTTCTCCACCAACGGCATCAACTACCATGAGAAGGCCGTTCAGGACTTCATCAGGAAGAACCGCGACCACCTTTCCATCGGCATCACTATTGACGGAACGGAGAAGAAGCACGACTTGAACCGAGTATATAAAATCACCGAGAAAGGTTCTTATAAGGATGTTGTAAAGAACATTCCGCTTTGGCTGGAACAGTTTTTCGGTGGCGGTACCAAGGTTACCATCTCGTCGGCTGACATTCCGTATATCACCGAGAGTGTGCTGCATCTCTATGGTTTGGGTATTCATGAAGTGAACATCAACGTGGTGTTTGAGGACGTATGGCAGGAAGGCGATGACCTTCGTTTCGAAGAGCAGTTGATGCAGTTGGCCGATGCCATCATCGACGGCGGCTACTATCAGGACTATGCCTGTTCGTTCTTCTCGGAATACATTGGCAAACCTATGGATGCCGTGCGCGATAACCAGAATTGGTGCGGCGCGGGCAAGATGCTCAGTGTGGATGCTGCAGGCAATCTTTATCCTTGTACACGTTTCGCTCAGTATTCGCTTCGCGACAAGGAGTCGTGGATCATCGGCAACATCAAAGACGGCATCGACAAGAACAAATTGCGTCCGTTCCTTACCCTCGACCGCACGACGCAAAGTCCGGAAGAGTGCATCAACTGTGAGGTGGCGAGCGGCTGCGCATGGTGTCAAGGTGAGAACTTCGATGCGGCACAGACACATACTGTTTTCCAGCGTGCCACAGCCATCTGCAAGATGCACAAGGCAAGAGTCCGCGCCAACAATTACTATTGGAACAAGCTCTACCGCAAGCTCGAACTCGAAGACCTGCGCGAGCAGTACGAAGCCAACAAACGTGAAGTCAAACCAGAAATCTGTTAAGCCATGCTGCAATACCTTGTAATATTATTAGACGACACCAGCGTGCCGTACTGCCATGCTGACAATCCGCTGAAAGAGCGTAACTTAATGCCGGTTGAAACCCTCAAGAAAGGCATCCTTTTTGGAATGAAGCATAATTTGATGATACAGTATGTTTCTCCGAATTATGCCTTGCCCGAGGAATACGCTTCGGTCATTGAAAGCATCGACAATGTGAAGATTTACCCCGTCGGTTGCAAGCCGGTTACCGGCATTGAAAGCGAAAACGAAGTTGATGTGGAAGTGGCCGACATCGTTCCGGAAAAAGTGGAAACCAAGAATTTGGTTCTCCGTCTGACATTCAGCGAAATGCTGAAACAGAAGGATGAAATCGCCAAACTCTTTGCCAATGGCAAGCGTGTCAACCTCTGCATTACCGACGTGGAGCAATTCACCGATGAGCAGATTGAAACCTACAGACAAGTGCTTGAAGAATGGAATGGAGTTTTGCTCGGCTTATACAAGCAAGGTTTGTCGCCGCAGTTCAACCTTTTGACCGACAGGATGATGTTGGAAAAGATGCACAACTGCGAGGCTGGCGTAGGCAACATCACGCTGGCACCGAACGGAAAGTTTTACCTTTGCCCGGCTTTCTATTATGATGAGCGGATGCAAGTGTTCAACCAATTGAATCATCATCAGCCTTCATCGGACACTTCGGTCGGCAACTTGGAAAAAGGTTTGGAGATTAATAACCCCCAGCTTTTGCAACTCGACCACGCTCCTTTGTGCCGCAAATGTGATGCCTTCCATTGCCGCCGCTGCGTGTGGCTCAACCGTAAGCTGACCTGGGACATCAATACGCCTTCGCGTCAGCAATGCGTGATGGCACATCTTGAACGCAATGCCAGCCGAAGCCTTTTGAACGAAATCCGAAATTTCGGTGAGTTTATGCCACAAATTGACATCAAGGAAATCAACTACTTGGATCCGTTTGAGGTGAGGAAAGAATTTTAATTGTAAAAAATTATTAATCAACAAGATAGCAATGAAGAAATTAGTAGGACAAGTCACTGTCGAAGAAAAAAACGAAATTCAGCAACTTTTTGAAAGAAGAAACGGACTGAATGAATTGGCTAAAATATTGACGGCCGACAACAACGAACTTTACGAGAAACTCGTGAAGGACATGGGCGAGACAGGCTCGAAATTCCAAGGCTGGTGGGACAGGATGTCTGCCAAATACAAATGGGAAAGCACCGAAAACGGCAACTGGGAAATCAATTTTGACACTTGTGAGATTTTCTTAAACTTCTGATCATGAATAGTCTGATGGTTCTTTTGAATATCGGCGGGCAGGAAATACTGATTATCCTGCTCATTGTTCTCGTGCTTTTCGGCGGGCGCAAGATTCCTGAGCTTATGAAAGGTCTCGGGAAGGGAGTCCGCGAATACAAGAAGGCGATGAACAGTGTTGAAGACGATTTGAACGGAAATCCGGAGCCTGATAAACAGTCCGGTGACGGCAGTCGTGAGCGAATCGCCGACAAACAGTAAAACATGTCAAAATCGGAAAATACTTTCTGGGGACACGTCGAGGTCTTCAGGTGGGTTATCATACGTTGCCTGCTGGTGATAGTGGCGGTGGCGGTGACGGCATTTGTCTTCAAGGAGTTTGTCTTTGACGGCATTGTGCTGGCACCGCTCCGGCAGGATTTCGCCACATATAACTTTCTGTGCCGTATTGCGTCAGTCCTGTCGATGCCTGGTCTTTGTCCGACGATACATCCTGTCGAGATAATAAACATAAACCTCACTGCGCAGCTTTTCACGCACATGGGCATCGCCTTTGTTTGCGGGTTGATAGTCGCATTCCCGTATCTCACCTTGGAGATATGGTTTTTCGTGAAACCGGCTCTTTATTCCAATGAGAAATCCGCTGCGGCCAAAGGGGCGTTCTCGTTCCTTCTGCTGTTTTTCCTCGGGGTCGCGACGGCATATTACATCATCTTCCCGTTGACACTCAATTTCTTGGGTACATATCAGGTCAGCGCGACGGTGGGGAATCAAATCTCACTCAATTCATACATCAGCACATTCCTGACGCTTGTCTTTCTGCTCGGCATAGTGTTTGAGATGCCGATTGTCGCTTATTTCTTTGCCAAGATAGGATTGCTGAAGTCGGAATTTCTCAAGAAATACCGCAAGGTCGCGATAGTGATTATCATGGTGCTTGCCGCTCTGATAACTCCGAGCACCGACGCGTTCACCATGATGCTTGTCGTCTTGCCGCTGTGGATGCTGTATGAAGTCAGCCGCGGCGTTGTGAAAAGGGTTGAGAAGAAAAATGCTTCCTTAAAAGCTGAACAGTAGCTGATTTTGATGTTTCGCATCATCTTCCCCCGTTTCAGCCAAATGGCGAAAAACTTGGGTGTATAGGTCAAAATGTGCACTGTTAGCTATAAGAAGCAGTGGCGTTAAAATTAGTAATTTGAATTTCATACATAAACGATTTACACTTTGCAAAAATATATTCGAAGTCGTTTTCTAAATCGTTTTTGTGCTGCCAATTCGACATCAGACAGATGCGATTATTGCATCATTTGATGATATTTGTCAAGGTTAAGTTTATTCAAACAGCTCATCCATTTTCACCTCGCTGTTCACGATTCCGGAATGAATGCCCTGGGCGACACCGAAAGTAGTGACAAACGTCGTGACTATCGACTTGCGGCATCGTGTGGATTGTTTGAAAAGTTCCATCCTTTCACGCAGCTTTTCCTCATAATCCCTGTTGATGACAAACATATTCCTGCTGAACTTCATTTCACAGAGGTTGACCATCCTGTCAGATCTGTCAAATATCAAGTCAATCTGTGAGCCAGCGTCTCCATTCCCTTTTCCAGCTGCCTTCCTCCACGATGACATGTTCGTCGAAATCCCTGATATTCCAAGTGCTTTCTTAATTTGGTCGGAATGCATCATGCAAAGCAGCTCAAAAGTCACTCCCATCCATGATTCAACACTGTGTGTCAGGAAGTTATGACTCCACCAATGTTCATCGCCGCTTGTGTCATTGTCTATAAACTTGTAATAGAAAAGTGTGTAGAAGTCAGTGAGTCTGTATATCGAATCTTTGGTTTTTCCGCCGTACATATTTGATTTTGAAACGAAATCGCAACGGACGAGATTCCGCAGGATACGAGTCAAGACACCACCGTCAACCCCGACTATCTTGGAAATATCATTGCGGCACATTCCTTCACGATGGCCAGCCAATGCCTTTACTATTGAAATATAATGCCCGGCCTGTGAAAAAACCGCACTGTAAAGCTCCTCGAACTCAATCCTTAAAGTTCCGTTTTTCCTGAAGCACAACTCATCTACGTTTTGGACGAGACTGCGGCTTCCGTCAAGAAGGCTCAGGTAAAACGGCACTCCTCTTTCATCAAACATTATTTTTTGCAAAAATACCTAAAAAATGCCAATAAAACATACAAAACATCGATTTTTTACCCAAATCCATGTTTTTTTATGCGATTTGGGTAAAAAATCAACAAGTGAAACCTTTTGACAAACGAATTTTCAATGGAAAACGACATCTATTGGTGACATGAGAAACTCAAATTCCTTTTTTTATGATTTGAAAATCACCTTAAAAACCCCTTTGTCTCATTCTCTGTCAGTTCCCTGAAATCACAGGTGCTTGCTATTGTCCCATTGTCAGTAAATACATAAACCGGAAACCTCCCGAACGTTATATCGAGTGACATATATGGCGAGATGAACCAAAATTCGCAATCCTCGGTGCCGGTTCCTTTCATAAATTCAATTATGTCCTCATCGTAACCCCAAATCAGAAACTTCAAATGTTTTTCACTGATTTTGTTGTGTTCCAAAATCATCATCAGCTTTTCTGAACCCATCTTGCAGAATCTGCAACCGGCTGAGACATAACTGATTATGTATTTGTCATCTGAAATGTCCAATCTTGCGAAGCTGTCACGTTTAATAATTATGGTGTCGTTTTCGTGAATGAAATCAAGTTTGACAATGTTTATTGAATCGTGCAGGCTGTTTTCGAATGCCATTGTGTTGATATTGTTGTCTTTAGACACGATTTTGTTGTAAACCGAATCCATCGGGAAAACGACAAACGGAAGTATCACTGCCACCGCAATTGAGATTCCTGCCAGCCATTTCCTGAACTTTGGTTTGTAAACTGCGTCTTTTTCTTTTCTTATGGCAAGCAATAACAAAATTGAAACAATGTTCTTGTAAATTGATTCTGAAGGATTTAGCTTCATCAATTCCCCGAAGCAGTTGCAATTGTCATCGTTTCTGAAAATCATGACATAGACAAGGAAAAGTGTGAAACCGGCCATCATCAGCGTTGAAAGCCACCAAACCTTTTTATAATATATTTTGAAAATCAAATAGAATCCCAACAGTATTTCGGCGGCTATCAGCAATCTTGAGAAGACGGTTGTCAGCGTGAAGCTGAAGATGCCGAAACTGTAAATGTAGATTTCAAAATTGTCGATTGACAGAAGTTTGAGTACCGCTGCCGTGACGAGCATCAAGCCAAGAAGCAGTCTCGCCGCTGTTTTTGAAGTTTTGAGAAGCAATTCTTTTTTCATGGCATGACAGTCGAATGGTGGCCGCGAATGTTGTCATTTTGGCATCAATGCTCTCTCAAAATCTGCATCAGCGTGTCGATGCTGGATTTGTAGTCATCCATGTTGTCTTTCTTCACGGGGTCGGAACTTGGTGACTTGAATTTCAGCGGGTCGATGTAGGTGCCGTTTTTCTGGAGGCGGAAGTCGAGGTGCGGGCCTGTCGATGCGCCGGTGCTTCCGACGTAGCCGATTGTCTGTCCTTGTTTCACTTTGCTGCCTTGCGCAACGCCTTTTGCGAATCCTTTGAGGTGCATGTAAGTCGTTGTATATGTGCTGTTATGTTTGATTTTCAAATAGTTGCCGCCGCCTTTTTTGTCCCAGCCTTTGGCGATGACGGTGCCGTCGCCTATGGCCTGAACCGGCGTTCCTGCCGGAGCCGCGTAGTCAACGCCGTGATGAGGGCGCACGACGTGATAAATCGGGTGCATCCTTCCGTTCGAGAACGTCGAGCTGATACGGCGATAATTAAGAGGTGCTTTCAAAAACGCCTTGCGCAGGCTCTGACCTTTGTTGTCGTAGTAGTCGCCGTGACCGCCTTGTTCATAGAAAAAGGCGTAATGTCCTTCGCCTCCGTTTTTCAGATATGCTGCCAAGACGTCGCCGGTCCTGTAAGGAACGCTGTCGCCTTCAATGATGTATTCTTTGTAAATGGCCTTGCATGAGTCGCCCGACTGAATGCCGAAGAAATCGACAGTCCAGGCGTAAATGTCTGACAATTCGAGTGTTAACGACGGGTCGCAGCCGGCATCGCTGAGCGCGTTCCACAGGCTCGACTGTATCTCGACGCCGACGTGGGCGATTCTCTCTGTAACTTGTTTTTCATAACGCCATGCAGGCAGCGAGTCGGTCAGCCCGAAAACCGCGTAATTTGTGCGGTCGATTTCATAAATCCAGTACAGCGGTTGCGGCACGCTGTCGCGGGTCATCAGGAAAACATAGTTGCTCCCGACCTTGATCTTTCTCGTGTCAAAAACGTCGCGTTTGTTCATCGCAATCTCATGAACCACGCTGTAACTGACACCTTCTTTTTACAAAATCTTTGAAAGTATATCGTTTTTCTGAACTTTTCCTTCTATCACGTCCAGGGTGTCGATGCATATCTCGCAATAATATTGGTGCTCGATTTTCTTGCGGCCTTTTTTGTCACCATTGGACTTGTTCCCGCAGGAGAAAAGGAAAAGTGCTATTATTATAAAAGGTATTGTTTTTTTCATGAAGTGTGAAGTCTTTTTACGGTTTGGAGTTTGGAGAGTTGAGAGTGAAAATTTCACTCCCAAAACTCCAATCTTCACTCTCAAAATTGAAAATTAACGTTTAGTTGCTTGTTCGTAACCTGCTCTGACGGCTTTGATGTTGGAATCGACGACATCCTGGCCTTTGTTGCCGAAGATGTGGACGATAGCGGCTTCAACCTTGTCAATCTCAATGCCGAGATAAGGCACTGTCGCGCCGAGGAGCACCATGTTTGAACGTGCGCCGATCTTCTTGGCGATGTCGTTGGCGTTGAAACTCACGACGTTGTTGAGTTTGCCGAGTTCGCCGTTGATGACATCCATGTCGGGGTAGTTCTTGATGTTGACGAAAGGCTCGCTGTTTGTGATGACCCAGCCTTCCTTATTGAGCCAGGGCAGGTAGCGGAGCGCTTCCATCGGCTCGCTGGAGAGGATGATGTCAGCCTGTCCTTCCGGGATGACGTCGGCGTAGATCTCGCCGGTTGAGATGCGGAGGTGTGAGAACACCGAGCCGCCGCGCTGCGACATGCCGTGTATCTCCGACTGTTTCAGGGTCATGCCCATGTTCAGTGCGGCATCAGAGATGATCTTCGCGACAGAGACAATGCCGTCTCCGCCGACACCGCATAATACTATATCTTTCTTCATTTCGAGTATTTTTTAATTCGT
This sequence comes from Bacteroidia bacterium, assembly GCA_030537295.1. Lineage (GTDB taxonomy): Bacteria > Bacteroidota > Bacteroidia > Bacteroidales > F082 > Limimorpha. Next base: position 6,947 of record JAUNNU010000071.1, on the reverse strand, counting down.
TAATATGTTATTTCTTGAGGTGTTTCTTGAGTTCCACGAGGCATGTGCGGTGAGGTATGATGACCGACACGCCGTTGTAGTTGACCTCTTCCTCGATGATCCTGACGTTTTCCTCATGGTTCTTCGGAAGCGGCACGATGTCGCGGATGTGTTCCGGTTCGACGCCGAGGCCTTCGCAGATGCGGCGGATCTTGTTGTTGGCCGATGAAGGCTGGCCGCCGGTCATGGCTGTGATGTCGTTGTCAAGAATCATGATGACGACGTTGGCTTTCTCGTTGACGCAGTCGAGCAGGCCTGTCATGCCGCTGTGCCCGAATGTGCCGTCACCGATGACGCCCACCGCCGGGAAGATGCCCACTTCGGAGGCGCCTTTCGCCATGGTGATTGACGCACCCATGCACACCGTGGTGTTGATGGCTTTCATGTTGAAACCGAGAGTGTAGCAGCCGATGTCGCCGAATACCTTGCCGCCTTTATGGTTCGCCATAACAGCGTTGAGGGCGTTGTAGCTGTCAACGTGCGGGCAGCCTTGGCAGAGCGCAGGCGGACGGTTGACGACGACTTTCGGAACCGTGTGTGTCGCAGCGGCTTTGATGCCGAGAGCCTTGGCGACCTTCTCGGCGTTCAGCTCACCATCGCGGCGGATGGTCTCGTCGAGACGTCCCATGACCTTCTTGCCCTTGCCGAGGAAGCCTTTGACCTGCTCCTCAACGAAAGGCTGGCCGTCTTCGAGAACGAGGATCTCACCGCATTCGTCGTAGAGTTTGTTGATCATGTTGAACGGCAGCGGATACTGTGTTATCTTGACCACCGGGTGCGGACATTTGCCGTCCTGGAAGTTCTCCATGAGGTAATTGTATGCTATGCCTGTGGTGATGATGCCAAGACGTTTGTCGGCGCCGTCGATGTACTTGTTGTAGCCCGACTCTTCGGATGCTTTGGTGAAGCCGTCCTGTTTGTCGATGAGTTCGCGGTAGAGGCGTTTCGCGTTGGCAGGGAGGAGCACGAACGACTTGGCGTCGGCCGGTTCTGTGATTTCGTTCTGCTTGCGCACCGGCTTGCGGACGATGCCTGCGCGGCTGTGTGCGAGACGTGTCGGGATGCGGTAAAGCACCGGCGTGCCGAGTGTCTCACTCAATTCGAAACCGTAATGCACCATGTCGTAGGCTTCCTGTTGGTTCGACGGCTCAAGCATCGGGATCATCGCCCAATGTCCGTAGAAGCGGCTGTCTTGCTCATCTTGTGACGAGAACATGCTCGGGTCGTCGGCCACGACGACAAGCACACCCTTAGTACCGATGATGGCTGAATTCATGAACGGGTCGCCGCAGACATTGAGGCCTACGTGCTTCATGCATGTCATGGCACGCTTCCCTGCATACGCGACACCGATGGATGCCTCCAAGGCTGTCTTCTCATTCGCACACCAGTTGGCACGGATGCCAAGCTCCTTGGCTTCCTTTGATTTCATCACGTATTCCGTAATCTGTGTCGATGGAGTGCCCGGATAACTGTTGATGGCGCTTCCACCAGCATCAATGAAACCCTGTGCTATGGCTTCGTCACCGAGTAATAAGATTTTGTTCATATTTGTATATTTTTAAAGTTAATTTCTCTGTTTTAAAACGGCAAAGGTAACATTTTTTTCAATATACAAGGCAATTTTTAAACAAAACTTTTTTAATTTTTAAAAACGGACGTTCATATTGAAAATATTCATATCTTTGCAAATTGTTTTTGGTTTATTCAATTTGGGAGATTTTGAAAAATGAAGAAGCTGTTAACAAGTGGCGACGTCGTAAAATGGTTGCATCTGAAGCCGGTGTTCAAGCCGTTGGTGTGCATGGCTTTGAACATTATTGGCTTCAGGAAAATCAACAGGTTGTATTCGCCGTCGGCGGATCTGCACGACAAGGAATTCGTGCAGGACATGCTGCGTAGGTATAACATAAAATGCGACATAAATGAGAATGATTACAGCTGCGTCCCGAAAGAGGGCGGGTTCGTGGTCGTCAGCAACCACCCGTTCGGAGCCATCGAAGGACTGATTCTTTACGATGCGATAACCAATGTCCGCCCTGATTTCAAAGTCATGGCCAACTTCATACTTTCAAAAATCCCAAATCTCAAAGACGTCTTTTTCTCGGTAAATCCTTTTGAAAACAACAAAGGCTGGAGCAGCAGCACAAATGGCATCAAGGCTTCCATAAAACAGTTGTCGGAAGGCCACGGGCTTGGCGTGTTCCCGGCCGGCGAGGTGTCACGCTACCACGGGAACAAATATCCTGAAGACATCAAGTGGTCGGTCTCAATTGCGAAGATGATAAAGAACATGAACGTACCGGTCATCCCGGTCTATTTCGACGGCAACAACTCCCATAAGTTTTATGTTTTCGCAAAAATAAATTCTTTCCTTGCCACCTTGCGTCTTCCGAAAGAGATGCTGAACAAGCGTAACAAAAAGATTGTCATGAAGATAGGCAAGCCTATCTTGCCTTCGGAGATGTCTCTTTATGAGAAGCCGGATGATCTTGCCGCCTACCTGAGAAGCCGCAGTTATTCGCTTCAGGCGAATATGATTGAGGAAAGCAACAAGAAACGTTTCAAGTTTTCGGTGCCTATCGCAGCGCCGGTCAGGGCGTCGCTCCTCGTGCGGGAACTTAATTCTATTCGTAGAAACTCGTTGCTTTTCACGACAGCCGAATATGAATGCTATCTCGCCGATTACAACAAAATCCCGCGCCTGATGCATGAAATAGGACGCCGCCGCGAAGAGGCGTTCCGCGCCATCGGCGAAGGAACAGGAAAAGGCATCGATACCGATGAATACGACAAATATTACAAGCACCTGATTCTCTGGGATACGAAAGAACAGGCAATAGCCGGCGGATACCGCCTCGGGCTCGGCGACAAAATCATGGAAAAGCACGGAATAAAAGGATTCTACATAAACTCGTTGTTTAACATCGATGAACCTGTTTTCGATAAGATGAAAAAGACCATTGAACTCGGTCGTTCATACGTCTCCGTTGATTATCAGAAAGATATACTTCCTCTCATGCTTCTTCTGAAAGGCTTGATGTTCTCGGTCGTCAGATACCCGGATATGGATTATTTCATCGGACCAGTCAGCATAAGCAGCTGGTTTCCGAAGTTCTATCAGAGCATGATGGTCTATTATATCAAGGAGAAACATTCCGCACCCGACGTGGCGGAGTTTTTCCACCCGACACATCCGTTCACATGTAACTTCAACAAGGTTGACATCAAAGTCCTGATGGAGAAAAACATGGATTCTGTCGATAAGTTCGACCGCTACCTGATGAAACTCAGCAACAGTGACTACCGTATGCCTACTCTGTTCAAGAAATACCTGAAAGTAAATGCTAAGTTCTTGTGTTTCAATGTAGATCCGGATTTCAACGACACACTCGATGGACTGCTGTTCCTGCGTTTTGAGGATTATCCTAAAGATGAAATCCTCATGATGGCAAAAGATTGCACCCCGGAAGAAAAGACCGCGTTGCTCAAACGTTTCGGCTACGAATCCTGATCTTCAAAGGTGGAATTTGCAATCATATTTCGAGATTTTTAATCATTTCCCATACAAGTGCTGGCTCGTACCCTTTCTGAATAGCGTATTGAGCTAATTTCGCTTTTCTTTTGAAATCGTCAGACTCATTGATTTTCTTTGCTTTAAGAATCTTTATCAAATCCTCACGATAAAAATCATGGTCAATTTCAGAAAGTGCTTTTGAAATGACGTCATCACTTATCCCCTTCATCTTCAATGACATCCTTATTTTATTCACTCCCCATTTTTTCAAGTGAATCTTGCTCCTTACAAATGTGTTGGCAAAACGCTCGTCATCGATAAAGCCCTCATTGATAAGTAGTTGCATGATTCTTTCCTTGTCGGAAGACGAAATCTCAAAAGTCGAAATCTTCGTTTTCACCTCCGAAACGCATCTGTCTTGATACGAGCAGTAATGCAATATTTTTTTCAAAACCGAGTCGAAATCCTGTATCATGGCGCAAAGATAATATTAATAATCGTGATGAAATTATATTTTTGATTTTTTTGTTTTCCTAATCAAAAAAGTTGTATTTTTACGCTCTAAAATTTTTCAAATATGAAGAAGATATTTTACGCTTTTTTGGTATTGGTTTTGGCTGCTGGTTTTTCAAGTTGCAAAAAAGACAAAACCATAAATGAGACTATCAATGGCTTTGATATTCATTGGGATAAGAATTTTACAAACCCAGATGAGAAAGATGCTTTGCGTGAGTTGGTCAGTAATATGGTTTATGTCGAAGGCGGGCAATTTGTGATGGGCGACACGCTCAATGAGTATAGTCTTCCGAACGAAGGACCAATGCATTTAGTCAATGTCAGCAGTTTTTACATTAATAAATATGAGGTAACGCAATATGTCTGGACTTGCGTAATGGGCACGCAGTCCGGCGATGATGCCTCAAATAACTGGCATGATAAATTTGGCAAAGGGAAAAAATTCCCTGCATATCGGGTTTCATACAGTGATGTCGAGAAATTTATAGAAAAGCTTAACAGCTTGACCGGACTGAAATTCCAGCTTCCTACGGAGGCTCAATGGGAGTTTGCCGCAACGGGCGGAAATCTCACAACATACAGCGATTATTCGGGAAGTGATGAACCTGATGAGGTGGCTTGGACGAACTCTAATGCTACGAAATGCAGTGAGGTCGGCAAGTTAAATCCTAATGAACTCGGGCTTTACGACATGAGTGGAAACGTCTGGGAAATGTGCCGCGACTGGTATTCTGACTATACCGAACTTGAAGTCACCGACCCGGAATGCACAACCTACGGCGATGGTTACAAAGTATTTCGTGGCGGTAGCTGGAACAATTATGAAAGCTATTCCCGCGTGACCTCACGTTATCCGCAAAGCATTCATTATCAAGATTATCAAACAGGTTTTCGTCTTAGCATCGTGAAATAAACACAATCACATAAGAATCAAGCACAAGTTGTAATTATGACTTGTGCTTTTTTTTATGTCTCGTTTTATATTCCAGCTGACATCCTGTCAATCTTGCAGGTATCTCTAATAAAACAGCCTGTTAATCCAGTCTGCCTTCCCAAGCTTTCGCAGGGTTTGCCTCACCCATTGCCGGTTTTCGTTTTTATACCAGAAGAAAAACCGTTGCTGCGACAACTTTTCCTCTTTTGATTTTGCGACGAAAACAGGTTTCAAAGTATATGGGTCATATCCTGAATAATAAATCTCGGTCGCAAGAGTCATCGGGGTGGGAGTGAAGTCTTGAACTTGCTCCAAATGATAACCTAACTCCTTGGTTTTCACTGCGAGTTCGGCCATGTCTTCGAGTTTGCAGGCGGGATGACTTGAGATGAAATAGGGAATCAACTGTTGGTTGAGATGATATTTCTCATTGACCGAATCGAATCTCTTTTTCAGTTTGACGAAAAGCGAGAACGATGGTTTCCGCATGAGTTTCAACACGTTGTCGCTGACTTGTTCGGGTGCGACTTTCAACCGTCCGCTGACATGACGGCGCATCAGCTGCTCGAAATACTCGTTGTAACCGAGCTTCCCGTCCGGGTCTTCGTTTGTCAAAAACAAGTCGTAACGGATTCCGGAGCCGATTGTCACCTTTTTGACATTCGGGTTCTTGTCAACTTCCTGATAAAGTTTTATCAAATCGTGATGATTTGTGTCGAGGTTTTTGCAGATGCTCGGCTGTATGCAAGTCGGACGGACACATTTCTCGCAAAGCGACTCGTCTTTTCCGTGCATCTTGTACATGTTCGCCGACGGACCGCCGAGGTCGCTGATATATCCTTTGAAATCAGGCATTTGTGTCACTTTTTCGACTTCTTTGAGAATGGATTCGCGGCTTCGTGATGCAACGAATTTCCCTTGATGAGCGGAGATGGTGCAGAAGGCACAACCGCCGAAACAGCCGCGGTGGATGTTGACGGAGTGACGGATCATCTCGTATGCCGGAATCGGACCGCGTTTGGCGTATTTTGGGTGTGGCATCCTCGTGTACGGAAGGTCGAACGAGGCGTCAATCTGCTTCTCGGTGAAAGTCGGATACGGCGGATTGACGTAAAGTGTCTGATTGCCAATATTTTGAATCAGTCGTGCGGCGTGTTTTTTGTTCGACTCTTCTTCGATATGCTTGAAGTTGGAAGCGTAAAGTTTTTTGTCTCTCAGACAAGTCTCGTGTGAAACGAGTGTGATGTCGTTCCATTCCGATTCGACTTTCTGTGAATTGTCTTTGAGGAAAAACGTCTGCGGGATATCGGTTATCTCATTGATTTTCCTGCCCGATTCGAGTGCTTTTGCTATCTTGACTATTCCAAGTTCTCCCATGCCATAGATTCCGAGGTCGGCGTTGGAATCCACGAGGATGCTTGGTTTCAGTGAGTCAGACCAGTAGTCGTAGTGTGTGACGCGTCGCAGTGAAGCCTCGATGCCGCCGATTACGACAGGTGTGTCGGGGTATAACTCTTTTAGAATCTTTGAGTAAACGACGGTGGCGTAGTCGGGGCGGAAACCTGCCTCGCCGCCCGGTGTGTAGGCGTCGTTGCTGCGGAGCCGTTTGTTGGCGGTGTAATGGTTCACCATCGAGTCCATGCAGCCGGCGGAGATGCCGAAGAACAGACGCGGCTTGCCGAATTTCCTGAAATCGCGGAGGTCGTCACGCCAGTTCGGCTGCGGGATTATCGCGACTTTATAGCCTTCACGTTCCAACACGCGCCCTATGACGGCGGCGCCGAAAGCGGGATGGTCAACGTAAGCGTCACCACTGACGATTACGATGTCGAGTTCGTCCCAGCCACGCAGGTCGGATTCTTTTTTCGTTATCGGAAGCCAATCAAGCAAATTCATAGTTGTCAGGTGTTTAAGGAGTTTGAGGAATTTAAGGAATTTGAG
>JAUNNU010000175.1 GCA_030537295.1 Bacteroidia bacterium | reverse complement strand
TTTGTGATTCTTTTTTAGTGGATCCAAAATATTTGATTTTATTGAATCATAAGCAGACATCGTGTTTTTTTCATCATCTCGAATTTCTTCTAATTCTAAGAAAGTCTTCCACCAATATTTGGCCTTTGTTGAATTGGAATCAAATGTTACCATTTTCCCAATTTCATACCCATTATCATAAATGGAAACATTCATGATAAATGATTTGAATATTTTTTTCTTTGTTGGCAATCCACTTTTCCGTTCTCCACTTATCTCTTCAAGAAATTCAGTATAATCAGCCTTAATTATGATAAATTTATATTCCGAATCTGTCATTTTCGCATAAGCAATAACCAAAACACCTTTGGGAATGGCAGTATTTAGGTGTGCTATATTCTCTTTAGCATCCTTTTCAACTTTTAATAATTTATTTGCTAACGATTCGCATTTAGCATCTCTGTCTTGATTTTGAATAATACAATTCACATGTTCTTGTGTGGTATTTAGAGTTTCATCAAATTTGTATTCTCTATCTCCCTCATTATTACCACATTCTTGAATTAATTCAACGATGTAATTCTGTACATTTTCTGTATTTGCAAATCCCTCAACAGAGATTTCATCGTTTTCGTTGTCAATTTTTAAAAGTTTTGAATACTCTATTTCCATAACTAAAGATTTTTTTATTCTTTTATTTATCAATAAAATTCACATACCTTTTTAGCATCTCCATTTCCTTGCGCTTCATATAGTTTTCCATGAAAACATAGTCCGGCTCGCCTTCCGAATTTACGGGGAGCATGATGTATTGACGTTTCAGTCTTCCTGTTCCCATTTTCAAACCATATCCATATTTTTCTTTTTGCTGTGTAATGGCCAATGAAATAAAAATTGAAGCGTACTTATTCTGAACTCGTGGACGCAGTTTTCTTGTGTCGTTTCCATATAATGCTTTGTATGGATGATAAAACGCATAACCAACAGAACCATTTCTGTTTACCGAAATACAATCTTCTTCCAAAGTATCGTTGTTGTTACCAACAAAATACCCTATTCCATTTTGTTCTGCTGTTGCTGTAATGTAAGGTGTAAAACCAAACGTTCTTTCAGTTTGGTAAATATCTTGCCCAGATTCTATTTCGCATACCTTTTCAATAAAAAACGCCTTCCATTCTTTACTTTCCAAAGACTCAACTTTCGGCAATTCACCAATTCTTTTCCCTTTTTCTGAATTATCAAACAAATATCCGCGTCCGTGGGCAATCATGTTAAACTCAAAAGTGAGGTAGTCGGCCATTGTCTTTTCAAAGTCGGCTTCGGTCGGAATGTCCTCGTTGAAATAATAAAACGAATGCAGCCATTCATCATCGGCTTCAACGGTGGATGTCACCATAAAGTCGTTGGTGGTAGGCCTGCCCCTTAGCCAACAGTCCAATAAGAGTTTCTTGCGTTCCTTGGCTTGCTCGGTCGGCAGCAGCCCCAAATGCGGAAACACCACAAAGCCGTCGTCCTTAAAGTTTATGAACTTGCTGTACTTGTTTTTTGGGTGCGGACGGTGTGCGGTGAAAACGGCAATCACGGGATTGGTGCCAACGCCGTAGAAAGTCTGAGGATTCAAGGTAATCACGCCTTCCAAAGTATGGTTTTCCAGAATATAGCGTTTGTCGATTTTGTCTTCCTTGGTCTTGCCTACCATAGTGCTTTGTGGTACAATCACCACGCAACGCGCACCATCGGCCAACGAATCAAGCAAATGGCAGATGAATTTCAATTCCGTAAGTTCGGCTGTCGTGTTGTTTTTGCCTTGCGAATAAGGCGGATTCATGAAACCGACGGTAAAGTTTTTCTTTCGCAATTCCTCGGCTGGCTGTTTCAGGAAATCGGCGCAAATCAGGTTACTTTTTCCATCGCCGCGTAAAATCATGTTGGTTGTGGCAATCGAAAACATATCGTCACGCAACTCAATGCCATGCAAACGCTCTTTCTTTATGGTACGCTGTTCGTCACGGCTCGCGTTTTTCAACATTCTGTGCATGGCCGAAATCAGGAAACCGCCCGTGCCGCAACATGGGTCAAACACTTTGTCGGCCGGTTTCAAATCGGCCAAATCGACAAAAAGCTCCGTAATATGTTTCGGTGTCAGCACAACGCCCAATGTCTGTCCGTCGCCACCACTGTAACGGATAAACTCGCCATAGAAACGCCCCAAGACATCTTCAGGCGAATTGTTGCAAATGGCGGTGAGGATATTGGAATAAAGATATTCAGCAAAATAACGCAATGGTGACTTGCCCAATTTGGAACTGAACTCCGATAAATGCGGACGATTTTTTATAAGTCGGAATTGGTCGAGAACCTTTTCCTTTTTCACTTGCGGCTGAACGTGAACGCTGTCCATGTGTTTTGAAAGGGCATCAAAAATTTTGTCGCCGTCAGTCTCTCCGTTTTCCCGCGAAGCGGTCAGTTGCTCAGTGTCGAAATTCTGTTCCTGCAAGGCAAGCAAGATGGCAGACACCACCAAAGGCTTTTCCGAATCGCCCAACTGTCCGTAATTGCGCAAATCCTCGTGCAGTTGTCCGGCACGTTTCAGAATCACTTCTAATTCCGCCTGCTCCACAGTCTTACTGCCTAAGACCTCAGTGCGATAATAATTGGTGATTTTTTCAGCCGTAAAATTCTCAAAATTCTTTACTTTTTTAAGAATCTGATAGCCGTTCTCACTCACAAAAATAGGACGGATAATGATTCTTTCATCCTGCGTGCCCGAACAGCCAAAGGCAAAGACCTTTTTGAAATGCGTCTTTTCGATGATATTCAGTGCATAATGCAAGGCTCCGTTTTCAGCATAGTCGGTCACACTCGATGTGTCCATCAGAAGTGTGTCCTCCCTGTCGTCGTTCATGTATTTTGCCTGTTTCGTCTGGTCGGCCTTATCCTCGATGACGATGATAAACTCGCCAGATTGAGCGACAAATTCGGGAAATCCTGTTTTGCCCGTTCCGCGTTTCGAAGACGTTTTGAGGGCTTCGTTGATTTCCTCAATCTGGCTGCCATTCATCGTAAAATCAAGGCCAGCGTTTGTGAGCAATTGCGCCACAATGAAATCGGTTTTCTTCTCGTAGTTAGTCATCACTTTACTTTATTATCTATGTTTCAATCTTA
>JAUNNU010000174.1 GCA_030537295.1 Bacteroidia bacterium | reverse complement strand
TTGATTTTCATTCTGTGCTATGTGATGGCACAGAAAAGTGATGAAGTCAGGAAATGCCCGGAGTGTCGTCAGGAGTTTTATCCGAATTTGGCACCTGCCATCATTGTCCGTGTCCAAAAAGAAGACAAAATCCTGATGGTGCGTGCAAGAAACTTCAGGGGCAATTTCTATGGTTTGGTGGCAGGTTTTGTGGAGCCAGGAGAAACTTTGGAACAGTGTGTCGAGCGTGAGGTAATGGAGGAAACAGGACTTCGGATTACGAACATACGCTACTTCGGAAGCCAGCCATGGCCTTATCCCAGTGGTGTCATGATTGGCTTTACTGCTGATTACGTCGGTGGAGAATTAAAACTGCAACAAGAGGAGCTGGCAGCCGGAGATTTCTTCACTCGGGATCAAATGCCAACATTGCCGAAGAAACTCAGCATTGCCCGCAAGTTGGTGGATGATTGGTTGGAATCAAAAAAAATGTAAAGCTGAGAGGAAATTTTCTCAAAAACATGTGAAAAAACATTTTTTTTGTGCAGGCCTCGCGATATTTTTTGTACCTTTGTTCGTTAATAATAAAGAAGATATGACAGAGGCAAAAAAAGTGTTATTCATTACGCAGGCAATCATGCCTTACGTACCTGAAACTGAACTTTCGATTTTGGGTAGGCGTCTGCCCCAAACTTTTCAGGAACATGGAACGCAAGTTCGTGTCTTTATGCCCAAATGGGGACATGTGAACGAGCGTAGAAATCAGTTGCACGAAGTCATACGCTTGTCGGGCATGAATCTGATCATCAACGATTCAGATCATCCTTTGTTGATAAAGGTGGCATCCATCCAACAGGCACGTTTGCAGATTTATTTCATCGACAATGACGATTATTTCCAGAACCGTCTGATGACGGCGGATGCGGAGGGAACAGCCTATTCGGACAATGATGAACGGGCTATATTTTATGCACGTGGTGTTCTTGAGACTGTGAAGAAATTGCGTTGGTGTCCCGATATTATTCATTGTCAAGGGTGGGTAAGTTCCTTTGTGCCGATGTACGTGAAGAAAGCTTATCGGGATGATCTTGCCTTCCGCAACTGTAAGATTGTATTTTCACCGAATGAGGAATGGTATGACACGACATTCTCGGGCGATTTGGCCGTAAAGGCCTCGTTTAAGGGTGTCAATCCAGAAGTTGTTCATGAGGTTGTGGGTAATCCTGCATCTTTCTCCGATTTGTATCGTTTGGCGATAGCTTATGCAGACGGCGTTGTCATGAGTGGAGTGAAGGAGTCGTCGCCCATAAACGATTGGGTGTCTTCCTCTGGTTTGCCTGTTTTACAGGATGTCAATACGGACATTCTGTTTGAGAGTTATCAGAATTTCTATAACAGTATTTTATAGGTAATTGGATTTTTATATGTGTGATCATAAAATGTGTTTTCGGCTGTTCTGCTTGCTGTGCGTAGTATCAACTTTTTTTGCCTGCGATGAAACAACAACAGGAATAGGCGAAAGTATAGTTCCTGACTATGATCGTATTGCGGTCGGAGCTTCCTCGTATGAGGTGTCAACTCGTTCCATTTTGGCCGACTCGCTCTATTCCAGAAGCAGCATGGCTTACTTGGGAAAATACACAGATCCTGAATATGGAGAGATGTCGGCCGATTTCGTGGCTCAGTTCAATATTACTGACGATTTCACTTTCCCAGCCGAGGAGCAAAGGGTCTATGTGAAAGAGGCATACATGTTGCTCAATTTCGCATCGGTGTTTGGCGATACTGCCAATGCGATGAAACTTCAGGTTGACACGCTCTCGTCTGTGATTCCTGAGGACGATAAGCGCACGTGCTACACCTCTATTGATGTGGAAAAATATTATGACGCATCGGCATCGCCTCTGACAACTCAGTCTTTTGCGGCATCGGGTGCTTCGATGGGCGATACTATTATCACATCTTCTTCGTATTATTCTACTGTAGAAACACGTTATCGGTGGTTGCCGGTCGAACTCCCCAAACAGTTTGGGCAGTATTGCTATTCCAAATATTTGGAGGATGCAACGTATTACAAGAATGCCGAGGAGTTTATCAAGCATGTCCTTAAAGGTGTTTATGTGCATTGCACCCATGGCGATGGGACGGTTTTGTGTATCGACCAGATTGATCTGAATGTCGGATTCTATTTTTATATTGATAGCAGTACTGGCAAACTTGATTCGCTTGTGAGTGGCATGGTGACCTTTGCTGCTTCAAAAGAAGTCATTCAGGCCAATCGTTTCAAAAACTCTGAAAAGCTGAAGGAACTTGTCGCCGACGAGAGTTGTACGCGGCTGAAAACGCCTGCTGGCATTTTTACGGAGGTATCCTTGCCTATTGATGAGATTCTTATGGATCATCAATCGGATACCATCAATGCGGCAAGCATTACGTTTCAGTGCTATAATGATGAGCCAAAGAGCTATGGTATGTCAAAGCCACAGAGTTTGCTGATGGTGCGAAAGGATGATATGAGCAAGTTCTTTGAAAATAGCAAGATTTATGATGGCGTTTCTTCATTTGTGACGACATTGGTTACTTCTGGCTCTACAGCAAACACATACACTTTTAGCAATATAGCACCACTTGTGCGTACGTGTATGGATGAAAAGTCCGCAGGGAAATTTTCAGAGGATTGGAACAAGGTTGTGCTGATTCCTGTGAATATCACGAATGATTCCTCGGGTAATGTCATTCGGGTGGAACACGATTTAGGCATTTCTGGAACGAGGTTGAAAGGTGGTAAGGATAAGTTGAAGCTCGACATCCTGTATTCAAAGCTCTCTTTTTGAGTGCTCAGTTTGATCCTTTGTTTTGGCAGGTGTGGCTTTGCATTAAGAATAATGTGCGTTGTTTATTCAGACTTTTGACGTTGGATGACAGGTCATTATTTATTGAAATAGGTTGGACTTGAATATTTTAACGAGAAAACATGAGAAATTTTCTGTCTTTGTTGGCTTTGTTGGTTGCGACTTGTGCCTGTAGGCAACAGTCGGCAGGCCCGATTCCTTTCCCAAAGGTGTCCGAGCCATACGCCATCACCGAAGGTCCTCACGACCATTTGCTGGCAAGTTATTTCGGCATCAATTCTTGGAGTCCTGACGGACGGTATGTTTCTGTGCTTGAGAC
>JAUNNU010000070.1 GCA_030537295.1 Bacteroidia bacterium | reverse complement strand
ACGACGCCAACTATCAGGAACGCGTCTGGAGCTACGAGAGCCACTATCATTACACGATGTATTTAGTGTTCAATCTGTTGTCGTGCTATACGGTCTTGACGGAAAAGGAAAATTCAAGAGGAAGAGCCGACATCATCGTTGAGACCGCCGACTACGTTTATATCTTCGAGTTCAAATTAAACGGCACCGCCGCCGAAGCACTCAAACAGATTGAAGACAAAGGCTACGCCGAGCCTTACGCCGCCGATAAAAGAAAACTTTTCCGCATCGGAGTGAACTTCTCTTCAGAGAAAAAGAATATCGTGGAGTGGGAAGTGGTTTTATAGTTAAAAGAGTAGAGAGTAGAGTTAAAAGTGGCTGGCGCACGAAGGTTTTTCTTCCTTGTGCGTCAGTTTCCGTTATCTGTTGAAAAAAATCGTTTAATTCGTGGTGACAATCTTTTCGAAGATGTCAATTCCGGTTTTTAAAACTCTGTCCTCAAACTCGTAATCCGGGTTGTGGAGCGGCAGGTGGTCGGTGCCGCATCCGAGGCCGAACATGGCGCACGGGCAGACACTCGCGAAACGTCCGAAGTCTTCCGACCAACGGAACGGCTCGTCGAGATATTGGTATTCGAGGCCGAGGCTTTCGGCGGCGTTTCTTATCGTAAGTACTTCATTGTCAGAATTCATAGTGGCAGGGAAAGCCTCGTGTATGCTGCTGTTGAAACGGAATCCCTGTTTGTCGGCGACCATCTGGCAGAGCTGCACCACGTCGGCGGTGAGATGCTGCAGCTTGTCGTTGTCGTATGACCTCAACGTCATCCAGATCTCCGCATGGCTCGGTGCGACGCCGAATGTCTCCTCGCCGAGGATGGCGTGCGTGACGGTGAGCATCGTGAGCGGAACCTCGTCCAACAGCATGTCGGCTTTCTTCTTGAAGATGTCGAGCAACGCCGCCATCACGTGCATCGGGCTGCGGCCTGTCTCCGGCTGCGAGGCGTGTGCGGTGACGCCGTCAAAGGTGAGTTTCAGTCCTAACGAAGCCGCCGCGAAACATCCGTTCTTAATCAGAATCATGTTCTTCTCGTAACCGGGGAGGTTGTGGAGCGCGAACGCTATGTCAGGCTTAATATGCTGAAACTGTGGGTCTTCGAGAACCGCCTTGGCACCTTGTCCGGTCTCTTCGGCGGGCTGGAAGAGCAACACCACCTCGCCGTTGTCGGGGCGTTTCTCCGACAGACGTTGCGCCAGCCCAGCAATGATGGCGGCGTGTCCGTCGTGACCGCAGCGGTGCGAGCAGCGACGGTCGCCTTCGGGGATGTTCAGCGCGTCGATGTCGCCGCGGACCATGACGCGTCTTCCCTCGTTTTCGCCTCTGAAAACGACAGCGATGCCGTTGCCGCCGATGTTTCGGATGTGAACGTCGGGGTTGAGTTTCTCAAGAAAATCGTTAAGTATCTCGTTGGTTTTCAGTTCCTTGCCGGAAAGCTCGGCGTTGTCGTGAAGCGTATGACGCAGATTTATAATGTCTTGCATTTTTGTTGGAGTTGAAAGTTTGTAAAGTTGATAAATCTTTTAAAACCGTCGCAAAATTACGTAAAAACATCTTTCGTGAAAAAATATTATTTCTTTTAAAAAAAAATCGTATTTTTGCACTTTGGAAAAATAGGAAATAACGGAAATGAATATACTTTATCCACTTAAATTCACGCCTAAGTTCAAGGAGAAAGTCTGGGGCGGCCAGAATGTCAAGACGTTGCTGCACAAGGACTTCGGTGAGCTGATGAACTGCGGTGAGATGTGGCTTCTATCCGGTGTCGAAGGCGAGAACAGCGTGGTGTGCAATGGAAACTTCGCTGGCGATGAGCTTAACGACCTCGTGGAGACATTCATGGGCGACCTCGTCGGAGAACATGTCTTTGACAGATACGGCGAGACTTTCCCGTTGTTAATCAAGATAATAGACCCGCTGACATGGCTTTCGGTGCAGGTGCATCCCGACGATGAGATAGCGCAGAAGATCGGCCTCGAAAACGGCAAGACCGAGATGTGGTACGTGCTTGACGCCGAAAAAGACGCCGAACTCGTAACCGGATTCAGAGAAGAGGTGACGAAAGAACAGTTCAAACAACTTCTTGAAGAGAAGAAAGCGGAGCAAGTGCTTAATTATGAGAACGTTGAGACCGGCGATGTGTTCTTCATCCCGGCGCGGCGCATTCACGCCCTCGGCCCCGGCTGCATGGTGGCGGAGATACAGCAGACAAGCGACACGACATACCGCGTCTATGACTGGGACCGCATCGACCAATACGGCATGTACCGCGAACTGCATGTGCCTCAGGCACTTTACACCATCGACTTCAAAAAAGAAGACAGTTACCGCACCGAGTACGACAGAAACAAGAAAAACGCAACCGTCGAGATGGTGAACTGCCCTTATTTCACAACGAATTTCATCAACCTCGACGCAACATTGGCGAAGGACTATTCCGAACTCGACTCGTTCGTGATCCTGATGAGCGTCGGCGGAAATTTCACTTTGAGATACGATGGCGGCGAAGAAAACGTTAGCTTCGGCGAGTGCATCCTGATTCCGAATACGGTGAACAAAGTCGAGATTCACGCTCGGGGCGAATGCAGAATCTTGGAAAGTTATATTTTGTAAATAATTGATAAATAAATAATTGTACAATTTAAAACGTTTTAAAAATGAAAAAGTTATTATCATTCATCCTTTTGGGATTCTTGGGCTTCGGCATGATGGCTCAGGAGAAGTCGGAACTTCCGAACATCACATTGAAGAACCTTGACGGCGAGAGCGTCAACGTGTCTGAAATCAACAACGACGGCAAACCGTTCGTGATGACATTCTGGGCGACATGGTGCGGACCGTGCGTGAAGGAACACAACGCTTTGACTGATGTTTACGACGACTGGGTTGAGGAGACAGGCGTGAAGATCATCTCCGTCTCCATCGACGACTCGCGTTCCTCGGCACGTATCAAGCCTTTCGTCGAAGGCAAGGGCTGGCCTTTCGAGATTCTTCTCGACGTGAACAAGGAACTCGCACGCGCCATGAACGTCGTGAACCCGCCTCACACATTCCTCTTTGACGGCAACGGCAAGGTCGTGTGGCAGCACACAGGCTACCTCGAAGGCGGCGAGGAAGATGTCTATAACGAAATCAAGAAACTCATAGAGAAATGAAGAAAATATTAATTCTCGTGGCGGCAATCCTTTGCTCCACAATAACATACGGTCAGTCTGTCCTCTCCGGCTCCCGCGTGAGCGGAAGTTTTCAGGTTGACGGAAACTACTATTGGCCAGACAACGGCATCGGCATCAGTGAAGAGAACATCAACGGCGAGAAATTCGGCGGCTACGGATTCGGAAAGCTGCAATATAACCTCGGCGATTTCACTGCCGGGATGCGCTTCGAGGCTTATCAGAACACGCCGATGTCGGGTTTCGACATGAGGACCAAGGGCATGGGCGTGGCTAATTTCTTCGCCACTTACGACAACGGCACCGTGGGCTTCACCGTCGGTGACATCTACGACCAGTTCGGAAACGGCCTTATCTTCAGGACTTACGAAGAATGGACACTCGGCTTCGACAACTCACTCCGCGGCATCCGCGCCGTGTATCGTCCGGTCAACGGCGTGACAGTCAAGGGGTTGTACGGAATGCAGCGGCTTTATTGGGAACCGTATTACAACGCCAACACCAAAGAGCCGGCGAGAGGCCTCGTGCGCGGCGCTGACGCTGAATGGGACATCAACCAGAGCATCGCCTCTATCAGCGACGCGAAGGTGAGAGCCACCGTCGGAGCGAGCTTCGTGAACAAATACGAAAGCGACAAAATCCACGAGGAAGGCGGCATCATCTATAACCTCCCGCAGAACGTGGCGGCATACGCAGGACGCGCCAACCTCGGATTCTGGAGATTCAACCTCGGCGCAGAATACGCCCGCAAAATCAACGACCCGTCGGCGTTCAACAACTGGATCTATCGTGACGGCCAGGAGTTTCTGGCATCACTGTCATACACGCAGAAAGGCCTCGGCGCAGTGCTTCAGGTGAAACGTGTTGACAACATGAGCTTCAAGTCGGCCCGCACTGCTACGCAGAACGACCTCGACCTCGGCTTCGTCCCGCCGCTCAACTACACACACACTCACAGCCTGCCATCGATGTTCTCATACGCCTCGCAGCCGCTCGGCGAGATGGGAATACAGTTCCAAATCAACTACATGATCCCGAAGAAGACCGCACTCGGCGGGAAATACGGAACGAAACTCGCATTCAACTACAGCCAAGTCAACGACATCAAACGCGACCCAATCATGTATAACGGCCAGAGCGTCATCAACATGCCGGGTACGAAAGGCTATGAATCAGATTTCTTCGCCATCGGCGACCGCATGTTCTACCGTGATTTCAACTTCGAGATTGACAAGAAAATCGACAAGAAATGGAATCTCACTTTGATGTACATCAATCTGTATTATGACATGGAAATCATTGAGAATCATCCGGGTGCAGAAGTGGTGAAGGCAAACATCGCTTTCGGCGAGGCGATTTACAAGATTAACAGCAAACACAGTCTGCGCCTCGAAGTGCAGCACATGTGGGACAATGTCGGGAAGAATCACGAGATTGAAGTCGGTCACGAGGCGTATTACGTGAAACGCGGCAACTGGGCTGCGTTCCTTTTGGAATACACTATCGCACCGAAATGGTTCGTCTCCATCGCCGACAAATACAACTACGGCAACCCTATCGCCGACAACCGCGACCATTATTTCACAGGCTCGTTCGGTTTCATCAAGGACCAGACACGTATCGCCATCAGCGGCGGACGTCAGAGCGAAGGCCTCGTGTGCGTCGGCGGCGTGTGCCGTACAGTGCCGGCGTCAAGCGGCGTCCAGTTGACAATAACGACTTCATTCTAAAAAATACGAATAAAATGAAAAAAATATCATTAATATTTGCAGGCATGGCGGTCGCTTTCGCCATGACATCGTGCGACAAACTTGATGAACCTTATTTCATTGAGCCTGTCGTGAGTGATACTATTCCTTTGACAAAAGAAGATACGATAAACTTTGATGGCAAAAGCGTCGTGCTTCTCGAAGACTACACCGGCGTGAAATGCAACAACTGTCCGGCGGCGGGCGAAATCGCGCTTCAGCTTCAGGAGAAATACGGACATCAGCTCATCGTGCTTGGCGTCCACCCGAAGAGCAACCTTCAGAATCCGTCCGGCGGCTTCCCTGATTTCAGGACCGACGACGGCAACGAGTGGAACAACGCTTTCAACATAGCGGCATACCCGAACGGACTTGTCAACCGTACCCGCGTGGTCGGGTCGGCGGAATGGACGACGGATGTCGAAGAGGCGGCAGCAGGTGATGCTCCGGCGAGAATAATTGTCAAGACAAAATACGATGATGCCAAGCGCGAGCTGAAACTCAGCGTCCACACAAAGGTCCTCGCCGACCTTCCGAAATCCAATCTGACAATCTGCATGATGGAGGACAACATCTTGGGCAAACAGGTCACTCCAACAGGAATCGACACCGCCTATATGCACCGTCATGTGTTCCGCGGCACCGCCGACGGCCTCACATGGGGCAGAAGTCTCAACGAAGAAAGTCTGGAGGCTGGCATGAACTTCATCACCAACATCAAGATCACCGTTGATGAGAAATACAATGCCGAGGAGTTCTACATCGTGGCGTTCCTCGCCGACGAGAGCAGCAGGAAAGTCTATATGGCCGCCGAGAGCAAGATCAAATAAAAAAAGGAGGTCTTCGGACCTCCTTGCTTTGTAGCGGGGGGCGGATTTGAACCACCGACCTTTGGGTTATGAGCCCAACGAGCTACCGGACTGCTCCACCCCGCATCATGACTGATTTGCGAGTGCAAAATTACATCTAATTTTCGCTCGTGTCAAGTGTTTTTTTGAATTTTTTTTAAATAATTGGAAATATTATAAAAATATGGATCATAAAGCAGGTTACGTCAATATAGTTGGCAAGCCAAATGTCGGAAAATCAACGCTTATGAACGATTTGGTGGGCGAGAAAATCTCCATCATAACGTCGAAGGCGCAGACCACACGTCACCGTATTTTGGGCATCGTGAACGGTGATGACTTCCAAATTGTGTTCTCCGACACCCCCGGAATCATCAAGAAACCGGCCTACAAGATGCACGAAATCATGAATCAGTTTATCAATGTCGCATTCATCGACGCTGATCTGATACTCTACGTCGTCGATATCACCGACAAGAAAATCGACGAGGAGACCATCGAAAGAGTGAAAAAAACGAACATTCCGGTGTTCGTCCTGCTCAACAAAATCGACCTCTCAAATCAGGACGAGGTGACAAAGGCGGTCGAGTTCTGGCAGAACGCATTGCCGGAATCGACGGTGTTCCCGGTGTCGGCGTTGCATCAGGCGAACATAAAATTCGTGTTCGAGAGCATTATCGAGAAACTGCCGAAATGCCCGCCGTATTTCCCGAAAGACGAGCTCACCGACCGCTCGATGCGTTTCTTCATCACGGAGATCATCCGCGAGAAAATATTGTTGAACTATCAACAGGAAATCCCTTATTGTGTGGAAGTTTCGGTTGACGCCTACGAGGAGAGCAAGAATCTCATCAACATCAAGGCGACGATTTATGTCACACGCGACTCGCAGAAAGCTATATTAATAGGTAAGGGCGGCAGCGCAATCAAGAAAGTCGGCATACAGTCACGCGCCGACATCGAGGAGTTCGTCGGGAAGAAAGTGTTCCTCGACCTCAACGTGAAGGTTGACAAGGACTGGAGAGACAACGAAGATGAATTAAGGCATTTCGGGTACGAAGCGTGATTTTGTTAAGAGTTAAAAGAGTAGAGATAAAAGAACCGCGTAGCGGTTCCACATCCGTAGAAAACAGATAATTAGACAAGAGAACCGCGTAGCGGTTTCATATCCGTAAAAACATGAGCAATATAGTAGCAATAGTAGGAAGACCGAATGTCGGCAAATCGACATTATTCAACCGTTTGGTGCAGTCGCGCCAGGCCATCGTGGAGGCCACGAGCGGTGTCACGCGCGACCGTCATTACGGCCACAGCGATTGGTGCGGCAAGACGTTCACGGTGATTGACACCGGCGGCTATGTCGTTGGTTCTGAAGATATTTTTGAAGAAGAGATAAGGAAACAGGTTGACCTCGCGATTGACGAGGCTGATGTGATAATATTCGTCGTTGACGGTCAGGAAGGCGTCCACGTCCTTGATGAAGATGTCGCCGTCATCTTGCGCAAATGCAAGAAACACGTGATTCTCGCGGTCAACAAGACCGACATCCCGAGCAAGTTCGGGCAGGCGGCGGAGTTCTACGCCCTCGGTCTCGGCGAGATTTTCCCGTTCTCGGCGATGACAGGCACCGGCACCGGCGAGCTTCTCGATGAGGTGATAAAATATCTCCCGCAGGACGAGACGGAAGACTATTCACATCTGCCGAGGTTCGCTGTGGTGGGACGCCCGAATGTCGGCAAGTCATCGATGATCAACGCGTTCCTCGGACAGGAACGACATATCGTGACCGACATCGCCGGCACGACACGCGACACAAACAACACACGGTTCAATTATTTCGGCATGGATTTCATGCTCGTTGACACCGCCGGCCTGCGTAAGAAATCGAAGGTCTATGAGAACATCGAGTTCTATTCGGTGATGCGTTCCATCCGCGCCATCGAGGAGTGCGACGTCGCCGTCTTGATCATCGACGCCACTCAGGGCTTCGAGGCGCAGGACATGAACATCCTCCGTCTCATCGAGAAAAACAAGAAAGGCCTCGTGTTGGTTGTCAACAAATGGGACCTTATTGAGAAAGATTCCAACACTCACCTCAAGTTCGAAAACGAGATCCGCGCCAAGACCGCTCCTTTCGTTGACTATCCGATAATCTTCACCTCGGCCATCAACAGACAGAGGACGTTCAAAGTGCTTGAGACGCTCCGTGATGTGTATGAGAACCGCGAACGCAAAGTGCCGGTACGCGAACTCAACGATACCATGCTTGAGATCATCAACTCGCAGCCTCCGCAGATAGCGTCGCGCGGCAGATTCTTGAAAATCAAATATATAACACAACTCAAGAGCCCGACTCCGCAGTTCATATTCTTCTGCAACCTGCCGAAGGATGTCAAGGAGCCATATATGCGTTATCTTGAAAACAAAATCAGGAGCATCTGGGATTTTCACGGAGTGCCGATTCAATTATTTTTCCGTGAAAAATAATTGAAGGAATTTTAGGAGTCTAAGGAATTTTAGGTATTTAGGACCTAACAACCTCAAACTCCTAACAACCTAAGTACTGGCTTATGGAAAACGATGAGTTGAGAATAGACAAATGGCTGTGGTGTGCGCGGTTGTTCAAGACGCGCACCATGGCGGCTGATGCCTGCAAGGGCGGCAAGGTGAAGGTCAACGACGTGTCGATGAAACCGTCGCACGACGTGAGAGTCGGCGAGGTCATCGCGGTGCAGCAGGGACAGCTTCATAAAGTCGTCGAGGTGCTGAGCATCCCGAAAAGCAGGGTGTCGCCGAAAGACGTGCCGAACATCTATGCCGACAGGACACCGGCGGAGGAATACGAACGCATCGAGTTCATGCACGCCTACAAGACCGAGTTCCGCGAAAAAGGCACGGGACGCCCGACAAAGAAAGAACGCAGAATTCTCGACAGACTCAAAGGCGAGGATTGATGAAATTATATTGAAATATAATGAATAATATTAAACAAATAATTGAAAAGCTGCAACTTACGCCACATCCCGAAGGCGGCTGGTATCGTCAGGTTTTCGGTAACGACGAAAACGGAAAGAAACAGATTTCCACGATTTATTACATGCTCGACGGCGGGAACTTCTCGGCTTTCCACCGTCTGCACGGCATGACAGAAATATGGTATCATCACGCAGGGACGCAGCTCGACATCCACGTCATCGGCCTTGACGGGAAACTGACAACGCATCATCTATCCGCCGACGGCGAGATGCAGGTGGTGATAGAACCTGAACAGTGGTTCGCTGCCGAGATACCGTCCAGAAAAGGCTTCTGCCTCGTAGGCTGCGCCGTCGCACCGGCATTCAAGTTTGAGAACTTTGAACTCGGAAAGAAAGAGGAACTGTTGAAAGAGTTCCCGCAGCATAAGGAAATTATCGAAAGGCTCAGCAAATGAATTTTGAAAAGTTAAATTAATATTATATGAAAAAATTATTACCATTTTTACTGTTATGTTCATTGACATTTTCAGTATTAGCAGAACATGTAGGGGAAAAACAAGCCGCTGACGTTGCGAAAGTAATGCTTCCAACTCAACAGCTTAAGGACATCTCCGATGCAAAAATTTTCAAGAACTTGTACATTTTCAGTGATGACAATTCGTTTGTAATTGTCTCTGCTGATGACAGTTATCGGCCTATAGTAGCCTATTCTTACGAATCGCCGTTTGTGATTGAGAATATGCCCGATAATATTAAATACTGGCTTGGCTCAATGAATGAAGAGATTCAATATGCAATTGACAATAAGGTAAGTGCGCCTGACGATGTCAAGTCTGAATGGGCCGATTTCCGTCGTGGTGAGCAACCGGCCCCGAAGACGCGCACCTCGGTATTGCCTTTGCTTCACACAAAATGGGACCAGGGCGAACCTTTCAATAATATGTGTCCGGCCACTACAAGTGGGCAAGGACATTGTCCTGTCGGATGCGCGGCGACGGCTATGGCGCAGATTATGAAATACTGGGAATGGCCAAGACAAGGTGCGGGAAGCCATTCGTACAGCGCAGGAGGGTATGGCACACAGTCGGTGAACTTCGGCAATACCATATATGACTGGGATAACATGATTGACTATCCTACGTCATCAAGCCCTATGGAGCAGCAGAATGCTGTGGCAGAATTGAGCTATCATTGCGGAGTGTCAATTGACATGGGATATGGTGATGATGGCAGCAGCGCTGTTCCAAATAAAGTCGTCAGCGCTTTGAAAACATATTTTGATTATAGTAATAGTATTTCATCTATACGCAAAAACAATTACAATTACGATACTTGGATTAGCCTTCTGAAAACGGAAATCAATGCCGGTCGCCCGATTCATTATTCCGGGTGGGACACGGGCGGCGGCGGTCACTCATTTGTTTGCGATGGCTATGATGAAAGCGACAATTTCCATTTCAACTGGGGATGGGGTGGCTATTGTGACGGTTATTTTGCCATAGGATATTTGAGTCCTGGGCAAGGCGGAATAGGTTCCGGGTCAGGATGCTACAACGAAAATAATCTCATTCTGGTTGGTATCCGGCCAAATGATGCTGCCATAAACGCCCCGTCAAATTTGTCAGCTTCTGTCAATGGCAGAAATGTGAGCCTGACATGGGACGCTGTATCGGGCGCGGACCATTATAAGGTTTACCGCAATGGCTTTGTAATCGATGACAATGTTTCCGGGACATCATTCACCGATTCCGATCTTGCTTATGGCACTTATGATTATTATGTCAGAAGCGTGAAATCAGACGGAAGCTATTCTCATGCATCGTCATCGGTTTCAGCCACAGTGACTTTTGACGGTCCGGTCCCGACAAACCTTGACGCTTCTGTATCCGGAAATACCGTGGAACTTTCCTGGGACGCTCCTGAAAACGAAAGCGCGGTTCTGAAATATGCCGACTCTGATAATAGTCTTTCAGCTATGGGACTGAACACGCCAACAATGTATTGGGGACAGCGTTATACAACAGAACAATTAGCGCAGTATGCAGGAATGGCAATACAGTCGGTTGAAATTTTCCATCGTTATGTTTACGAATACACACTCCATATTTACAGCGAAGTTGACGGTGCGTTGGTTGAGGTTGTCACAAAAACATATAACACCACGAAGGAGTTGTCATGGTTTACTGTTACATTGCCAACACTTCTTCCAATTGATTATACTCATAATCTGATTGTCGCAACTCACTGTGACGAAAAGGCATATCCAGCAGTTTGCACCGACTATGACGGCAACGCAAATGCTGCCTTATATGGTGTGGGATCGAGTTTCAGCCAAGCTGATGGCGTGTCTTGGTTGATGAGGACAAACATAACCGACGGCACTTTCACTTACAACATTTCAAAAGACGGCGTCAAAATCGCCGAGAACCATTCCGGCTCGAGCTATTCTTATAATGAGTCTGAAAACGGCTTCCACGAATATCATGTAACGACAAACTACTTCGGCAATGAGTCGCAGCCGTCAAACTCTGTGTGTGTCCCCGCCGGAGCCACGAAACAATTCCTCGGAAACAACAGCACACAGTGGACGGCGGCAGACAACTGGAAAAACAATTCAATGCCGTCATCCACTGATAACGTCTGGGTCAGAAACGATGTCATCGTTGACGCAAACGCCGACATCAACAGCATGTATATTAATAAAGGTGTGACAGCGACGGTAAATGCCGGAAAGACCTTGAACGTCTCGGACGACATTGAGAGCCTCTCTGAAAACGAATGGCTCACAGTCGAGTCGGGAGGCGCATTCGTGAGCGGTGCCGCCGGCGTGAAAGGCACGGTGAAACGTCAGTTCGCGGTTGATTCAAAAGACAGAGTGGCCGGGAAATGGCATTTCCTCTCGTCTCCGGTCGCCGCAGCGCCTGTGTCCGACTTTATCAATAGCGCCGATGGTCAAAATTATGATTTGTATGTCTATGATGAACCAAGTTTCACATGGCTTAACGAGAAAGATGATAATCATGATGTTGATAATTTGTTTTATACTGAAAACGGCATGAACTTCAAGCCTGGCCGCGGATACCTCGCATCTTTCGGAAGCGACGCCACAATGTCGTTTGTTGGGGTTCTCAACACGGGCGAGGTCACAATCCCCGTCACCGCCAGCTCTTCTTCGAATCTGAAAGGCTTCAACCTCGTCGGAAACCCGTATCCGTGCAGCATCGACTGGGACGCTGAAAACGGCTGGACACGCAACGTGCTCGGCGATAATCCTTACATCTGGATCTACAACGACGACGTCCATCAATACGGAGCCTATCAACTTGGAAATGGAGGTTCTGGAACAAACGGTGTGACAAACGTCATCGCTTCATGCCAGGGATTCTTCGTCAAAGCCGTGGAAAACGGAGATTTGATTATAAACGATGACGTAAAGACAACTGAATCGGGCGCATTCCGCAAGGGAAATGACCCAAAATCAATAAGTATCAAGGTCTCTGGCAAGAACGGCAGCGACGAGGTGATGATTTGCAAGACCGACAAAAAATTGAATAACGCCGAGAAACTCTACAGCAAGAGAGACGATGTGCCGTCGTTGTATCTTAAAGCTGACGGCGAAAAATATTCGATAGTAAATGTCAATGATGATGAAAATATCCTGATCCCGATGGGGTTCGAGTGCGGCGTTACAGGAAAATTCACCATCTCTTCAAATTCGGATGTTGAACTGATTGACAAACTTACTGGAAATGTAATCGATTTGTCTTCAAATAGTTATGAGTTTGTCGGCTCGATGGCCGATGACTACGACAGGTTCATGGTCAGGATTCAAAATGATTCAGACGATGACGAGTTCGTGTATCAGAACGGCGATGAGCTTATCGTGAAAGGAAACGGACAGGTCAGGATATTCGACTGCCTCGGAAGAGTTGTCGTTGATGAATTTGTGACTAACGGAAAAATCAACGTAAGTGCTTTGAACACAGGTGTTTACGTCGTCAGGATGGAAAACATGAATCAGAAAATAGTAATAAAGTAATGAAATATCAATACAGGACGGAAGGCACATGCAGTCAGGCGATCGAGTTTGAGATTGAGGACGGCATCTTGCGTAACGTGCGGTTTTACGGCGGGTGCAGCGGCAACACGCAGGGTGTCGCCCGCCTTGTCGAAGGTATGAAGGCGGAAGACGTGGCGGCTCGCCTTGAGGGGATCCGCTGCGGCTTCAAGCCGACATCGTGCCCCGACCAACTGAGCCGCGCGATAAAGGCAGCGTTAGAGAAAAAGGAGAACTCTCTATAAAACTTGCAATTGAGAACCAATGTTGTGAACTGCTGTCATAATCCGTTCACGCATCGGTTTCCGTGGCGTTTTTATTCCGTTGGCGTAATGATTCAGTTGTTTTTGGTTGATCCCAGTTTCACGCGACAAAACAGACAATGGGATGTATTCCATTGTCATCCTCATTATTACCGAAAACTGATAATCAAAAACCAATTCGTAGTTGTGATTTGTAATCCAGTCAGGTAATGTATCTCCATCGCTGATGCAGCCTTCTATGTGAAACACAATTGCCTCGGCAATTTCTGTTTTTATTCCGTTCAATGTCTTGCTTGTGGCGACAACAATTCCGTTCAATGATTCGTCATTGCAGCTTGCACAATAATTTTTGTCACACCATTCAATTTTCACATTCAATTCATTCATGTCGCAACTTATTTTAAACCAGCTTGTTTCAAAATGCTTTGTGCCGTATTGATATCCAAATCGTCACTCGCCTTTCCCGGCACGGTAATCTTGCCTTTTTTAACAGGATGTTTGAACTGCCTGTGGTCTCCTCTCCAATATGACAGAAACCATCCGTTATTTTCTAAAATCTTTATCATTTCTTTAACTTTAAAGGTTTTCATAAAAAATGTTTTAGGCTGCAAAGGTAGTGATTTTTTTGATACAGATAAAAAAAGATAGAATATTTACTACTTTTTTAAAAACGGCAGCTTTCGATGAATAGTTGGGTCATTCTAAAAACATTCTCTTTTTTGAAAATATCACATTGTTTTTTTTTATAATTTTGCGCCATGATTTCTGACGTTCAAAATATCAATATCGCGGAATATGATTATCCGCTTCCTGATGAAAGGATAGCGAAATATCCTTTGGCGGAGAGAGACGCATCAAAACTCTTGGTGCTGAAAGACAATGAGATACATGAAGACCATTTCAGAAATATCGGGGAATATCTTCCCGAGAAGTCGGTCTTGGTGTTCAACGAGACGAAGGTGGTAAGGGCGCGTCTTCAGTTTGTGAAAGACTCCGGCGCCGCCGTCGAGGTGTTCTGCCTCGAGCCGGTAACAGGCAACGGCGACTACCAGATTGCGTTCTCCGCCGGCTCGCCCGTCGAATGGCGTTGTCTTGTGGGGAACTCCCGCCGCTGGAAGGACGGAAACCTCGCCATGCCGCTGAGAATCAAAGATAAAGATGTCACCTTGACAGCCGAGCGCATGGAGAAGAACGACGCCTATTCTGTGGTCCGTTTCTCATGGGAACCGGCGGATGTCAGCTTTGCGGAGGTGCTTGAGACGGCCGGAGAGGTCCCGCTCCCGCCGTATCTTCACCGCGAGGCCGAGGTGAGCGACTGCGAGCGGTACCAGACGGTGTTCGCGAAATACGAAGGCTCCGTGGCCGCCCCGACAGCGTCGCTGCACCTCACCAAACCGTTGATTGCCAGACTGAAAGAACAAGGCCACACTGTCGAAGAGGTGACACTTCACGTCGGCGCGGGGACGTTCCGCCCTGTCGCCACCGACACCATAGGCGAACACGAGATGCACTCCGAATCCATCATCGTGAAAAGACAATGCCTCGAAAACCTGCGCGACAACATCAACCGCACCATAATCCCCGTCGGCACCACATCGATGCGCACCATCGAGTCGGTCTATTGGATCGGCGTGATGTTCATCGAACAGGGTTTTGAAGAACGTAACATCCATGTAAACCAATGGTTTCCGTATCAGGACAGAGAATCTTTGCCGACGGCGGCGGAATCAATAGAGGCGATCTTGAAATATCTCGACATGCATCATTTAGCTGCGCTTCATGCAACGACAGCCCTGATGATCGCGCCGTCGTGTCCGGTAATGATTACGAAAGCGATTATCACAAACTTCCACCAGCCGAAAAGCACCTTGTTATTATTGGTGTCGGCGCTCATCGGCGACCGCTGGAAAAACGCATACAGGTTCGCCCTCGACCACGGCTTCAGGTTTTTGAGCTACGGCGACAGCTGCCTGTTCGTGCCTTAATAGTTTATAAAGTAGAAAGTGCCCGGCAGAGTATGCAAAAAAATCAAAAAAAATGTTCACCGTATAAAAAAAAGCTGTATTTTTGCCGCCACTATGAAGAGTATGTATTTACAATATAGGAATCAGCATGTTAATCCGTCAGTTTTTGACGGACAGGCTTGTTGTAAATACCCCCCCCCCATTGTCTAAATCACTGTAAATCAATAGTATGTAATTTGTTTGAAAATGTCGCCGCTGACCGCAAGTCAGGGGCTTTCG
>JAUNNU010000173.1 GCA_030537295.1 Bacteroidia bacterium | reverse complement strand
ACACCGTGTCATAAATAGGATTTGCCACACTGATAATCATAATGCTCCATTTTTTTATTCGCGTGCAAAGTTATACATTTTCCGTGACATCTGATGATGTTTAATAAAAAATTTTTCCACCACGAATAACACGAATTGCACGAATGTTTTTCTCTTATTGCATCGTGAAAGATTTCACACTCGGCGTAACCGCTGTACAGACGGGGCATGCCCCGTCTCTTTTATTCAGACGCGCTGCTGCGCGTCTCTACAGTCGGACAACCTCAGTCTGACAACAAATTATTTTTTCAAAAAAACATCTGATTCAAAATAATATGTGTATTTTTGCAGCCTGAATATCTGAAGTTGTACTTTGGATTTTTAATGAAAATATAAAGTACTACTTTGGATTTTAGATGATTATAATAAATAATTCAACATGATTAATCGCTGCTATAATATTGAAGATGAATTAGATACGAGTGTTTTTCTGTTCGGCGCACGTCAGACAGGCAAGAGTACTTTCTTAAGACAACGCTTTCCCAACGCCACATACATTGATTTGCTTGACAGCGAGTTGAGAAAGAGTTATCAGCGACGCCCGGTATTGTTGTACGAGCAATTCTCGAAAATGCCGGAAAACACATTGATAATCATTGATGAGATTCCCGAAGTGCCAGAGCTGCTCAACGAGGTGCATCGTCTGATTTCTCAACGTAATCTACGTTTCATCCTGTGCGGAAGCAGTGCGAGGAAACTGAAACGCAAAGGTCACAACACCCTTGGAGGCAGGGCTTTGCCGTGCTATTTCTACCCGTTTGTCAGTGCAGAGCTTCCCGAGTTGGATTTGGACAAGGCTGTCAGCAACGGCATGATACCACCACATTATCTTGCAAAAGACGCCAAAAGGAGGCTGTCGGCATATATTGACATATATCTGAAAGAGGAAATCAAAGAAGAGGCTTTGGTGCGCAATCTTTATGGTTTCCAACGATTTATGGAAGCCGCCGCCTTGACCGACGGAGAGATGGTAAACTACACGAACATCGCGTCGGACTGCGGTGTCAGTGCCGTCACAGTGAAAGAATATTTCAACATTTTGGAAGACACTCTTGTCGGCTACATGATTCCGGCATACTCCAAGACCCTGAAGAGAAAATTGGTGCAGGCACCGCGCTTCTATTTCTTTGACGTGGGCATTGCCAACCATCTGCTCAACCGCCACAACCTGACAAGAGGCTCGGCGGAGTACGGACATGCGTTTGAACATCTTGTAATACAGGAACTTGTGGCATACATAGGATACACTCACAACAGCCACAAAATTTCATATTGGCACACTTACACCGGTCTGGAGGTTGACGCCGTGATAGGCGACGCCGAGCTTGCGATAGAGATAAAGTCGGCGGAGGAGATTATGCCGAAGCACCTCAAAGGGCTGCGTGCGTTTCACGAGGAGCATCCCGACGCGCGGCTGATGGTCGTGTCGCTCGACCGCATCACACGGAACAGCGACGGCGTTGAAATCGTCTATGTGAGGGATTTCTTTGCGATGCTCTGGAAAGGCGAACTGTTTTAGGAACAATGAGTCTCCACCACAAATAACACGAATTGCACGAATGTTTTTATTTCCTTTTGTCTTGTGAAAGATTTCACACTCGGCGTAACCACCGTAGAGACGGAGCATGCCCCATCTCTTTTATTCAGACGCGCTGCGGTGCGTCTCTACAACCGGACAACCTCGGTCTGACAACAAATTATTTTTTCAAAAAAACATCTGATTCAAAATATTATGTGTATTTTTGCAGCGATTTCAAAAGTGTAAAAATATTAAAGTTTTGAAAATGAAACTGATTGAAAGAAACATTTATCTCGACAGAATAAAGTCAAAAAAAGGCTCTCCGGACATAAAAATAATAACAGGAATAAGACGTGCCGGAAAGTCAAAACTACTACTGTCATATATGGATTATTTGCGTAAGATTGATGACAAAGCAAACATCATTTTCATTGATTTCCGTCTGCTAAATACAGAGCCACTAAAAGAATACCACGCATTGAATAATTATATTGAAGCGCAATACATTTGTGGCAGGAACAATTACATCTGCATTGACGAAATTCAGATGTGCGAACATTTTGAATTGGCAATCAATAGTTTACATGCAACTGAAAAATATGACATTTATCTGACAGGCAGCAACGCTTTCATGCTTTCAAGCGATTTGGCAACTTTGTTTACCGGCCGTTACATTGAGATTCAGGTGTTTCCATTCAGTTTTAATGAATACAGAAAATATTTTGGTGAGGATGACAATATCCAAAGACAATTTGATAATTATGTGATTGAAGGAGGTCTTGCCGGCAGTTATCTTTATGAAAAAGCAGAAGACAAGACAACATATATCCGTGACGTTTACAACACTATTCTTCAAAGAGACTTGGTAGAGAAATATAATCTTCCCGACAACAGAGTCCTGACAAGACTTGTCGAATATATGATGGACAATGTGAGCAACATTTCCTCTCCAAACAGCATTTCTGAAAATCTAACAAAAAACGGGATAAGCACCAACCACGTTACAATATCGGCGTACCTTGAATATCTGGCAAAGTCGTTTGTGCTTTACAAGATTGACCGATATGACATTCGCGGAAAGAAATATCTGCAATCTCTCAACAAATTTTATCTCGCCGATACAGGCATACGTTTTGCTGTTTTAGGACACCGAAACATGGATTGGGGCCGTATGTATGAGAACATTGTATGTCTTGAATTACTAAGGCGTGGTTACGAGATTTACGTTGGCAAATTATACCAGAAAGAAATTGATTTTGTTGCCATTAAAGGCTCGGAAAAATTATATGTTCAAGTAAGCGACGACATAAGTAATGAAGGTACATTCGCTCGTGAATACACTCCTCTGCTTCAAATCAGAGATGCATATCCAAAAATGATAATTGCACGGACACGCAATCCTCGCTTTGATTATCAAGGAATTGAAATAGTTGACTTGGCAGAATGGCTTGTTGATATATAAAAACGGAACCTGAATTTAATGAAAACGACCCGTCTCAAAAACCGTCTTTTCATTCAGACGGTGCATGCACCGTCTCTACAACCTGACACAACCTCTTTTGACCACATTGGTTGTACTCCGCAGCCCCGGACTGCGCTGCGCTTTGTACTCTGTAACCCCAGACTG
>JAUNNU010000069.1 GCA_030537295.1 Bacteroidia bacterium | reverse complement strand
ATGGGTTAGAAATCCTTTTTGCACGTTTTTAGTTTTTATCGGACAGCAATAATTGGAAATGATTTATTCAGGCTTTTTCTTGTTTGTTTGAAAAAAATGCGTATCTTTGCGCCCTGAAAATGCCCGTCCGAATGACGAGAATTTTTTTGTTCTTTGTTACCAGATTGTTACCCTGATAAATTTCGGACGGGCTAAATTATTGAAAATCAATTAAAAGAATTAAAAAATATGGATTTAAGTAAGATTCTTGCAATTTCAGGCAAACCAGGTTTGTTCCTGATTACATCACAAGGCGCAGGAAAACTCATTGTTGAGTCACTTTTGGACGGAAGACGTGCTCCTGCTTTTGCAAACGATAAAATCAGCTCTCTCGAAGAGATCAGTATTTTTACAACCGAGGAAGACATCCCTTTGAAGGAAGTTTTCATGAGCATTCATGAGAAAATAGGCGACAAACTTGACTTTGATCCTAAGAAGGCATCGCCGGTCGAGCTTAAAGAAAAGTTCTTGCTTGTACTTCCTAACTTTGACGAAGATACTGTCTATCAATCAGATATGAAGAAAGTGTTTCAATGGTATCAGCTTCTCAATGACAAAGGTCTTCTCGATTTTACAGTTGAGGAAAAGAAAGAAGAGACAGCGGAGAACGCTCCTGCAACAGAAGAAACTGTTGAGAAAAAGCCTGTGAAGAAGGCTGCGGCAAAGAAAGAACCTGCAAAGAAGGCTGTTGTCAAGGAAACGGCAAAGAACACAACAAGTGCAGGCACTGCAAAGACTGTAAAGGGTCTTAAGAAAGTGTAATCGCCTGAAAATAAATAATTTATAGTCCGGCGGAAATATATTTCGCTGGACTTTTTTGGTTTGAGCAGTTTTTTAAATAACAAAGTCACAACTATGAAAAAAATCTCTGACTTTAAAATTATCGAAAAACAAACATGGCTGCGGGCGGCGTTGCTGCGTCTCCAATGCGAGGAGCGGCTGCCGGAGATTCGTGGTGGTCAGTTCGTGCAGGTGCGCGTTGACGGCGGTCAACATACTTATCTCCGCCGCCCGATTTCAATCCATGATGTTGATTTCCAAAATAATACGATTGACCTTTTGATTCAGCAAAAACATGAAGGAACGAAGATTCTTTGCTCGCTTCCTGTCGGCGCAATGGTGAACCTCGTTTTCCCGCTCGGAAACGGATTCACGATGCCTGAACAAAACGACGAGATATTGCTTGTCGGCGGCGGGATTGGGATTGCTCCGTTGCTTTATTTTGCAAAGACGATAAAATCGAATTGCGGCAATAAGATTTCGTTTCTTCTCGGCGGACGTTCTGCCGACGACCTCATGCTTCTTGAACGTTTCCGTGAAGTCGGCGATGTGTTCCTGACCACGAACGACGGAAGCCTCGGTGAACAAGGTTTCGTGACGCAGCATTCGCTTTGGAATACAAAGAAAATCAATAAGATATACGCTTGCGGCCCTATGCCGATGATGAAAGCGGTGGTGAAAGTCGCGAAAGAGAAAGACATCTGGTGCGAGGTCTCGCTCGAAAACCAGATGGCTTGCGGCATCGGCGCGTGCCTGTGCTGCGTCGAGAACACAACAGAAGGAAACCTCTGCGTCTGCAAGGAAGGTCCGGTTTTTAACATAAATCGATTGCTATGGTGAACACAGAAATAAAACTCAAGGGTCTCACCCTTAAAAACCCGGTCATGACAGCGTCCGGGACTTTCGGCTACGGCGAGGAATACGCTGATTTCGTGAATCTTGCGGAACTCGGCGGCATCGTCGTGAAAGGTACCACATTGCATCACCGCGAAGGAAACCCTTATCCGAGAATGGCCGAAACACCGATGGGAATGCTCAACTGCGTCGGCCTCCAGAACAAAGGCGTCGATTATTTCATCGAGACGATTTATCCACGAATCAAGGACTTTGACACAAATGTCATCGTGAACGTAAGTGGTTCAAACATAGATGATTACGTCGCCGCAGCTTCAAAGATTGACGCTTTGGAAAACATCCCAGCCATTGAACTCAATGTCTCTTGTCCTAACGTAAAACAAGGCGGCATGGCGTTCGGTGTCACTTGCTCAGGGATTGAACAGGTGGTTCGCGCTGTCCGTGATGCCTATCATAAACACTTGATTGTCAAGCTGTCGCCGAATGTCACAAACATCGCCGACATCGCCATGGCGGCTGAATCTGCGGGTGCCGACTCCGTTTCTTTGATAAACACGCTTCTCGGAATGGCCATCGACGCCGAGACGCGTAGGCCGATGCTTTCCATGGTGACGGGCGGGTTGTCGGGAGCGTGCGTGAAACCTGTCGCGTTGAGAATGGTGTGGCAGGCCGCAAAAGCCGTGAAGATTCCTGTAATCGGACTTGGCGGCATCTCTTCCGCGACAGACGCGATAGAGTTTCTGCTCGCCGGCGCCTCCGCAATAGAAATCGGAACCGCCAACTTCATCGACCCCGCAATTTCCGCCAAGGTCGCGAGAGGCATAACCGAATATTGTGAACGTCAAGGAGTTAAAGATGTCAACGAACTCGTTGGCGGATTGAGACTTTGATGTTTGATGCTTAATTTGATGAAAACGGGTGCTTGGGATATCGTCTCCAAACACCTGTTTCTTATTTTTCAATGTTTACTTCGGGTCTTATTTCAATGCCGAACTTCTCTTTGACCGAAGTTTGGATTTTATTCATCAATTCAATGATTTCCAATGGTTTACCGTCGCCGTAGTGAACCAAAACAAGTGCTTGCTTGTCCCATACGCCAACGTGATTTTCACGATAACCTTTCCAACCAGCCTTGTCGATGAGCCAACCCGTCGGGATTTTTACTTCACTTTCGTTGACAGGATATGATGGCATTTCTGGATATAACCCTTTCAGCTTCAGATATTTATCCATGCTGACTATGGCGTTTTGGAAGAAACTTCCGGCACTGCCGACAATCCCAACTTCAGGCAGCTTCTCTTTCCTTATCTCCTTGACGGAATTTGCCACATCTTGAATCGTTGGGTTTGTTATGTTTTTGGAAATCAAATTATTACGAATGTTTCCGTAATCTAATTTCAATTCTCCATTCTTTTTTAGAATGAAATCAACAGCAAAAATCAAAGGAGAAAACGCAGTGGTCGCCTCGCTATCTCTTGACTCATCTCTCTTAACTTTCAATTCTTTAAAAATGCTGTTTCTGTACGAAAATCCACATTCTTCATTTGTGAAAATTTTTATTTCACCAGATGACAAATCAATTGTATGTACTTGATATATAACGTCTTTGACCTCTGCGCCGTAAGCACCGATGTTTTGTACAGGCGCGGCTCCGACCTTGCCGGGGATGTCGGAAAGATTTTCGAGTCCGTAAAGATTTTTGGAAACGGTATAGTCAACGAAATCTTTCCAGACTTCGCCACCAAAACACCTTATTATAATATGGTCGTCATCTTCTTCAATCGTTTCAATGCCTCTGAAATTCGGATAAATGACAAATCCGTCGTAGAAATCATCTTTGAATAAGATGTTGCTGCCGCCACTCAAAATTAAAAAGTTGTTGGAGTCTCTGTGCTGCTTAAAATATTGATTTTCAATCAAAACATAAACATCTTCAAGGCTTTTGATTTCCTGAAAATATTTTGCCTTGACATCAAATCCGAACGTGTTGAGTTCCCTTAATGAGAAATCTTTTTCCATTTTCCAAAAATTTTCCAAAATTAAATATTTTTTGTGAAACAACAGAATAAAATCTCTATTTTTATCGTTTGTAAAAATCATGGGTAAGAAACGCGTTATAGTATCGGTAATCAATGACTTAGTAACTGACCAGCGTGTCAACAAGTCGTGCCTGACATTACAAAAAGCTGGTTTTGAGGTGCTTCTTGTCGGTCGTCGTCAACGGAAATCACCGCCGATGGATGAACGTCCGTACAAATCGCATCGAATGAAGTTGCTTTTTGAAAAGGGTCCGTTGTTTTATGCGGAATACAATACGAGGTTGTTTCTTTTCCTGATGTTTCATCGTGCTAATTGTTTGCTTTCCAATGATTTAGATACGTTGCTTCCTAATTTCTGGATTTCAAGGCTGAAGCGTATAAAACTCATTTACGACAGTCATGAGTATTTTACGGAGGTTCCGGAATTGGTAAGTCGTCCCAAAGTTCAAAAAGTCTGGCGAAAGATTGAGGAATATGTTGTTCCGAAATTGCCAGAGATGATAACTGTCTGTAAATCAATTGCCGATATGTTTCATGAGAAATACGGACTGAAAGTTTATGTCATCAGAAACATCCCGATGCGCAAAATGCTTCCGTTGCCGTCAACGCATGACGAAGTCGGATTAGATGAAAAAAAACACATCCTCGTCCTTCAGGGTTCAGGGATAAATATTCATCGCGGCTCGGAGGAATTGGTTGAATCGATGCGTTATCTTGATGATTGTCAGTTGGTTATAATCGGTGGGGGAGACGTGCTTCCGATTTTGAAAGAAAAAGTCGCACAAAATCATTGGGAAGACCGCGTGAAATTCTTTCCGAGAATGCCGTACCAGAAAATGATGGCGATAACGCAGCTCGCCGAACTCGGCTTCACCTTGGACAGGGACACGAATCTGAATTACAGGTTCAGTCTGCCGAACAAACTTTTCGATTACATACAGGCCGGCGTGCCTGTTGTGGCATCGCAACTCGTTGAAATTAAAAGGATTATAGAAAATTATAACATTGGAACTTTCATTGAAAACCACGAGCCGGAATCGATTGCGAAGACAATTAAAGATGCGTTAAACGATAAAGAATCGTTGGCGTTGTGGAAAAATAATCTCTCTGTTGCGGCGAAAGACTTGTGTTGGGAAAACGAGGAAAAGGTTTTACTTGATATTTATGCGAAATATGTCTGATAATCATATACATATCGTTTCTTTTGATGTGCCGTATCCTGCCAATTACGGCGGCGTGATTGACGTGTTTTTCAAATTGAAAGCATTGTCGGAATGCGGCGTGAAAGTTCATCTTCATACTTTTGAATATGGCCGCGGCCATTCTGAAGTCTTGGAAAAAATCTGTTTTTCGGTCAATTATTATAAACGCGACACGTCATTCAAAAAGTCGCTGCAAAGACTTCCGTATATCGTAACTTCAAGAATATCAACGGAATTGAATCAAAATCTAAAAAAAGACAATTATCCGATTCTGCTTGAAGGGCTTCATACGTGCGGCGTTCTGCTCGACAAATCGTTTGAAGGAAGACGGATTTTCGTAAGGGCGCACAACATTGAGCATGATTATTACAGACATCTCGCGAGGAGTGAGAAAAATATTTACAAGAGGTTGTTTTTCGTAACAGAATCGGCGAAGTTAAGAAAGTTCGAACCGGTTTTGAAAAAGGCTACTGGCATTCTTGCAATCTCAAATAACGATTTTGACTATTTCAGTCATCATTACAAAAATGTGCATCTGATTCCAGCTTTCAATGGTTTTGAGGAAATCAATGTCGTTGAAGGTCAAGGCGATTACGTGCTTTATCATGGGAAACTTGACGTTGCGGAAAATTATAATGCGGCGGAATTTTTGCTGACAAAGGTTTTCAACGACCTTGATGTGAAATTGAAAATCGCAGGCATGAATCCGCCGGAGCATCTTGTGAATCTGGCTTCGGAAAATCCCAATGTGGAGTTGATTCCGAATCCTGATGACGATGCCATGCAAAGTTTGATTCAAAATGCTCATGTCAACATTCTTGTGACGGCACAGGCCACGGGTTTGAAGCTGAAACTTCTCAACGCCTTGTTCAACGGACGTTTTTGTCTTGTCAATTCAAAGATGATAGATGGCTTGAATATCAATGAATTGTGTGTTGTCGCTGACTCGCCGTCCGGTTTGAAAACTGCCGTACGCAACCTGATGTCAAAGCCATTTGACAAAAAACAGGTTGAAATCAGAAAGAGAGGTATGGACGTTTTTTATAATGTGTCCGATGCCGTTGGCAAGATTGTGGAATTACTTGGATAGTTTTACGGTTCCGTTGTTGCAGTTTATGACTGTTGACGGATACTTTATGATGAGGTTGTAGTTGTGCGTCGCCATCAGGATTGTCGTCTTTTGACCGCGTATTTTCATGAAAAGTTTCATCACATCTGTTGACGTGTCGGGGTCGAGGTTGCCTGTCGGCTCGTCTGCCAAAATGACATCAGGATTGTTGAGCAATGCTCTTGCTATTGCCACTCCTTGTTGTTCGCCACCAGAAAGACGGTAGGGCATTTTGTTTTTTTTGTCTTGTAATCCAATTAGTTGCAACACGTCATCGATGCGTCTTGATATGGATTTTTCGTCTTCCCAGCCTGTAGCTTTAAGCACGAATGATAGGTTTTGTTCGACATTTCTGTCATAAAGGAGTTGGAAGTCTTGGAAAACGATTCCGATTTTTCTTCTCAAGAATGGGATTTCTTTCTTTTTTATCTCATTTAAGTTGAAGCCTGCGATTTGGAAGCTGCCTTCTCTTGCCGGGAGGTCGGCGTATAAAGTCTTGAGCAGCGTTGACTTACCGGAGCCGCTTTTCCCGATGAGATATACAAATTCGCCTCGTCCGATTTCGAGGTTTATGTCTTTAAGGACACGGTTTTCGTTTTGAAACACCGAGCCGTTTTTTATTGAAATGACGCTGTCCATATTATATTTTTTGTCTCGCAGATTTCGCGGAAATTTTTGCAAAAATACTAAATCTGCGGCAATTCGCGAGATTTGTGTGGAAAAATTTTACCAGGATCCGCTTGCGCCGCCGCCGCCGAAGTGACCGCCGCCAAAACCGCCGCCGCCAAAACCGCCGGAACCGCCGCTGAAACCGCCCCATCCGCTGTTGCGGTTACTGTCGCTCAAAATACTAAGCCAGAACAACGTTTTCCAGATGTTGTGGTCATTGCCTTTGCCCGACATCGTCCCGCCGTTGTTGCCTTTGCCTAAAATGCTTAAGAGCAGGACGATGAAGAAAATCGAGAATAGAAGAACCACGATGCCTTCAATGTCGTCGTCGCCTTCAATGTCTTCCGCTTTGAATTGCCCCGACACCAAACCCATTATGACTGATGTTGCCTTGTCGATGGCTGTGTAATAATCGTTTTCCTTGAAAGATGGTATCATCACCTGCTCGATGATGCGTTTTGAAACGGCGTCGGTCACGAAAGGCTCAAGTCCGTAGCCGGTCTGTATGGTGACACCGCCCGATTCGTTGCCTTTCTTCGGTTTGATGAGGATGACGGCACCGTTGTTCTCCTTGTGTCCGACACCCCATTTCTCGCCGATCTGATATGCGAAATCGGCGACGGTGGTGCCGCCTAAATCGTCAATGGTGACAATGCATATCTGCGTTGACGTGGTGTCGTTGAAACGCACGAGCTTACTTTCAAGAATCTGTTCCTGCTTGGCACTCAATATGTCGGCGAAATCGTTGACCAACCTCGGAGGCACCGGCCTCGCCGGAATGTCCTGCGCGGAAACAGAAAATGAAATCAAAAACGCAGCAACTGCGACGACAAATCCACGAAGAAACCCCTTCGTCGCTCTGCGCTCTCTTAACTCTCCTCTCTTAACTTTTAACTCGTTCACGCCTCCTCCTTTCCGAAAGAAATGTCATCCGGCAGCTCGTTCACGTCGTCGCTTTGATAGGGGAAGAAAACTTTTAGCTTCTCGCCGACACGTAAGATGCCGTTCACTACTCCGCTGGTGAAATCGCCTTCACGGAAACGTTTTGACATCTCGTCTTTGACATCGTTCCAGAAGTCTTTTTCAACCAATCTGTTGATGCCGTCGTCGCCGATGATGGAGAATTTCTTGTCTTCAACGGCAAGATAAATCAAGACACCGTTCCGGTTGGCGGTTTTGTTCATTTTCAACATGTTGAAAACCATTACACTGCGATCCATGATGTCACCTTTGCAATGGTTCTCAACATGCACTCTGATTTCGCCGTTAGTGTTCAGCTCGGCTGTTTTGATTGCATCAACGATTTGTTGTTGCTGCGCTTTGCTGAAAAAAGTCCTTGCGTTCATCAGAACTCCACTTTTGGTGCGACATCGCTTCCGGCTGCCGCTTTGAAATACCCGACTTTCTCAAAGTCAAACATGTTCGCGATGATGTTGCGCGGGAATGACCTCACAAGCTGGTTGTACTCCTTCGCCTTGTCGTTGAACTTCTGACGCTCGACGGCGATTCTGTTCTCCGTCCCTTCAAGCTGCGACTGAAGCTCCATGAAGTTCTGGTTCGCCTTGAGGTCAGGGTATTGCTCGACGCTGACAAGGAGACGTGACAACGCACCTGACAGCTCGTCCTGCGCCGCCTGGAATCTCGCTATGTCTTCCGGCTCGAGGTCCGTCGGGTCGAGAGTGATGCCTGTGGCTTTGGCGCGTGCGTTGATGACATCCGTCAAGGTGCTGCTCTCGTGCTCGGCGTAGCCTTTCACCGTGGCTACGAGGTTAGGGATGAGGTCGGCTCTGCGCTGATAGACATTTTCAACCTGAGCCCATTGTGACTCAACGCCTTCCTGCATTGAGACCATGCTGTTGTAACCGTTCTTGAACCATCCGAAGATCGCCAATACTGCAACGACGATTACTACAATCCAAATGATTTTTTTCTTGTTCATTTTTTTAGGTGTTTTAGGTGATTAGGTAATTAGGTGCCTGAGGTGTTTAAGGAGTTTGAGGTGATATAGTTGCCAATATTCCTTTAAACTCCTCAATCTCCTCAAATTCCTACTTCATACTATTAAAGTTTCTCTTGATAAATTCACTTAACTCTTTGCCTTTCAATAAGTTCTTTGAAAGTCTTGCGAGGTCGTAAAGCTGGCTTATTGCGGCTTTACGTTCGTCTTCGTTCTTTTCGAGCAATGTCGCGATTGCCGGGTTGTTGGTGTTGAGCATCAACGTGTAGTTGTCGGGCATGTCGCCCCACATCGCCATTCCGCCCATCTGGTTCATCTCCTTGTAACGGCGCATCCATTCGTTTTGGATGATTTCGACAGGCGCG
Organism: Bacteroidia bacterium; assembly: GCA_030537295.1. GTDB lineage: Bacteria > Bacteroidota > Bacteroidia > Bacteroidales > F082 > Limimorpha. The sequence goes on along the minus strand of JAUNNU010000069.1, from coordinate 6,520 downwards.
CAGTCATCGTCCATCGTGCTGAATTCAACGTTGAAATGCACCTTGTCAATGATGTCTTCAAAGGCTTTCTTTACGTCTTCCTTCTGCTTGTCATCGAGTTTTGATTCTTTCTTATTTTCTTCTTTCTCAATGAGTTTGTCGATGGTGTTTGAATCGACGCGGGCGAAAGAAGTGTGCTCGAATTTCTGCTCGAAGTTGCTGATGAAGTGTGAGTCTAACATTCCGTCGAGCATCAGGACGTTGTAGCTGCGGGCCTTGGCGTTCTCGATGTTTGTGTATTGTTCGTCAAGGTTGGTGGCATACAGATAAACCACGTTGCCGTCTTTGTTTTTCTGCGTCTCCTCAATGAGTTTCTTGTACTCCTCAATTGTATAATGTTTTCCGTCGGTGTCTTTGAAAAGCATGAATTTCTCGGCTCTCTCAAAGAACTTCGGATCGGTGATCATTCCGTAGGTGATGAAAATCTTGATGTCGTCCCATTTCTTCTCGTAGTCCTCGCGGTTTTTCTTGAAGAGTTCCTCGAGTTTCTCGGCTACCTTTTTGGTGATGTAACCCGAAATTTTTTTCACGTTCTGGTCGTTCTGCAAGAATGAGCGGCTGACGTTCAGCGGGATGTCGGGCGAGTCGATGACGCCGTGTAGCAGACTCAGGAAGTCGGGCAAAATGCCTTCTACTGAATCAGTTACGAAGACCTCGTTGCAATAAAGCTGAATCTTGTTGCGCTGGAACTCGTACTTATTGCTGATTTTCGGGAAGTAAAGGATGCCCGTGAGGTTGAACGGATAATCGACGTTCAGATGGATGTGGAACAGCGGCTCCGTGAAGTTCATCGGGTACAGGGTGTGATAGAAATCGTCGTATTCCTTGTCTTCGATTGAACTCGGCGACTTCTTCCAAAGCGGAGCCACCTCGTTGATAATCCACGGCTTCTCCACTTCCTTGGTCTTCTGTTTGCCGTCTTTGTCGGTCTCGCCTTCGATTGGCTCCTGCACTTTCTTTGTCCCGAACTGAATTGGCGTTGACATGAACTTGCAGTATTTGTTCAGAAGCTCGCGGATCTTGCTTTCTTCCAAGAAATCGGTGCAGTCGTCTGAAACATAAAGGATTACGTCGGTTCCGCGGCTGCCTTTCATGATAGGATTCATCGTATATTCCGGCGAGCCGTCGCATTCCCAGATGACGCCTTTCTCATCGGCGGTTTGTTTGTATGACTTGGTAATCAACGAGACTTTCGATGACACCATGAACGCCGAGTAGAATCCGAGGCCGAAATGTCCGATGATGTTGGCCGACTCCGCCTCGCTGTTTGTCTTGAATTTCTCTACGAACTCCGTGGCGCCGGAGAATGCGATTTGATTTATGTATTTCTCGACTTCCTCTTCTGTCATGCCGATGCCGTTGTCGCGCACGGTGATGGTCTTTTTCTTCTTGTCAACCTCAACGTGAATCGTCAGGTCGCCGAGGTCGCCGGTAAATTCGCCGGCGGAGGCGAGGGTTTTCAACTTGCTTGTGGCATCGACTGCGTTGCTGATTATCTCACGCAGAAATATCTCATTTTCAGAATATAAGAACTTTTTTATTACAGGAAAAATGTTCTCCGTCTTTACTCCAATTGAACCTGTTTGCATGATATTTTTTTATTATTTAACTTCTTTTTTGAAAATTTGTTCTTCACCACTCAAAAATTGTGCCAAAAACATCATGTTTTTTCCAACTGACAAATTGTCGTGAAATGGATGCTGATTTTGTCTTTTTGTAAAACAAAAAATCGTATTTTTGCGCGTAAAAATTCTGGAAATGGAAAACTTTTTTGAGAAACTGAACGCATCGCTTCAAGACGGTTCGATGGTGAAGATGACATTGTCGAAGCCTGTTGATAAAAATAACGAATTGCGTAATGTGTATGTAAAACCTATATTGTTGAAAAACAATAAGATGTATCAGTTTACGTATCGTTATGAACGTCGTGACGAGACCAAGAACTATGACGTTCAGCAGACTTTGGAAAAGGTCAGAGATTTCGTCCCTGAAGTCTTTCAAAATGTGTCGCTTTTTACCATTTCCGAAGATATAACGTTGTTAATCAGCAAGAAAGGGAAGCCGTCGTTGGTTTGCAAATCTGTGAAGGAGCAACGTGAACAAAACTTAAGCCACGACCATGAAAAAGCTCGTCTGATTGACCCGACGAAGCCGTGGTGGTTTCTGCTCGGACTGACGACACGCGAAGGCAAGGTTCTCTCCGACATGCAACATAAATTCAAGCAAATCTGTAAATACGTGGAAATCGTTGACGGCGTTATGAAAAACGTGAAGTTCGACGACGAGATTCACATCGCCGACATGGGTGCTGGAAAGGGCTATCTCACTTTCGCACTTTATGAATATCTCACATCGAAATACGACAAGAAGATTGTGATGGAAGGCGTAGAAATCCGTCAGGATTTAGTATTGAAAATCAATGATATAATCGAAAAATGCGGCTTGAAGGATTTCAGGTTCGTCGAAAATTCCATCGAAGATTACAAGCCCGGAAAACTCGATGTCCTCATTGCACTTCACGCCTGCAACACCGCTACCGACGACGCTATATTAATAGGTGTGCGAAACAATGCGAAGCTGATAATTTGTGCCCCGTGTTGTCACAAGCAAATCCGGCAGGAGATGGAGAAGTCGGGGAGAACCGACGCCATCACACGGTTCGGCATTTTCCTTGAACGTCAGGCTGTCATGATTACCGATGCCGTCCGCGCCTTGGTGATGGAATATTGCGGCTACAAGACAAATGTCATGGAGTTCATCGAGATTGAGAACACCCCGAAGAACGTCCTCCTTGTCGGAAAAAAAAGCAATGCATCCGTTGACAAAACCGCTGTTGTAAAACAAATCAACGACTTGCTCGAACAATACGGCGTCGGCGAACATTATCTGTGGAAGAATCTGTGGAGAAACCACACACGCTCGGTTTCGCAGTAGCAGAAGTCTGCAGACCGCTGCACTATACGTCCCATATCTGTGTCGCCTTCGAGGTAATTGTTTCTATATTTAGCATCACAGATATTTGAATACCGTGTCATAAATACGGTTTGCCATATTGATAATCATAATGATGTTATTTAAAAAACCAGCGCGAAATCATATTTTTTTGTGAGACGTGATAAAAAATCGCGGGTTTGTATTTGTTATTGCTGATGTTGCTGAAAGTGTCGTCACCTTTATTTAATATGTTTATCATGGTAATATTCAAATGTGCAATGACACGCATTTCCAACAAGAATGGTTTGACAATGAATGATGACATCTTGCGGACGAGTTTCGGAAAATTGAAATATTATGTATAAAAATATTCCATAATTTGTATAATTATTGGAAGTATTGTTTTTTGTTTGGTAGTGTTTATTGTATTTTCTTTGCAAATTGAAAAAATGGTAAAAATTGTCGGTTTGAAAAAATATAAAAAAAGTTTGTCAGATTTTGATGTCCCGCACCCTCTATTGGTAAAAGGTTCAAATATGGAAGAAGTTCATATCGGTAAGAAAATACGTGAGAAACTTGACGAGCAGGGGCGCGGCGTCAAGTGGTTCTCTGACAGATTGGGATGTTGCCGTGACAACGTCTATAAGATTTTCCAAAGGAAATACATCGACACCGGCTTGTTGCTCAAGATTTCGCAGGTGCTTGATTATGATTTCTTTAAGGAGTACTCGGAATTGATAAACAAAAGTGATAAATTAAAAACCGACGGGCCGGATGGGATATAACGCGGCAGAGGCATTGACTTTGACCATTTCGGCTTGTATTTGTGAATGGTCTAATCAGTTTATGCAGCCGTAACTTGAAACAGCAGTCCTTTTTATCTGGTCGATGGCGGTGTCGGCGGCCTTGTCGCATTTCAGTTCAACGCCGACGTTGCGTGCGCAGCGGAAAGCCTCATTGCCTTAATTGATATATATGCCCATACCCGTGATTTTTGAATGTGCAAGGATACACATTTTCAGTGACAATGTGCAAAATAATGTCAAAACTTCCAGTCACTCAATGTTTTTGAGATTTAGAATCTGAAAAATCCAATGGCTGTGCGAAAAATCAAATTCAGTGAAGCTTTTTGTGTATAAAAATATTCCACATTTTGTATAATCATTGGAAGTGGTGAATTTTGTTTGGTAATGTTTATTGTGTTTTCTTTGCACGCTGTAAAATATGATGATGATTTTTTTGAAAAAGTTCTGTCAGATTTTGTGGATTTACGTCCTTTGTTGGTAAAATGTTCAATGATTATAAAACTAAACCCCGACGGAGCCGGATGGGATATAACACGGCGTTGAATAATGAAAAGACCTCTTTTGTTTGCGATTCTTGCCGTCTGCTGCATGACGCGTGCCGTGGCGTACGACTTCTCCGCCGTGAATGACGGGAAAACTATTTATTATGATATATTGTCAGACACATACCCGTACGAGGTTGGGGTGACAGACGACTATTCTGGTGACCCCTGCTACTCGGGGGTGATTAATATTCCATCTTCCGTGACAAAATATGGGAAAACGTACAGTGTTACAGCAATCATGTCGGCGTTTGCCGATTGTGAGGATCTTGTATCGGTCTCAATCCCAAACACGGTGAGAGAAATTTACGAATATTCGTTCACTTCAACGGCTCTCACTTCGGTGACGATACCAAGCTCTGTCACTCGCATTGGCGAATGTGCATTTTGGTATTGCAACTCGCTGTCAACTGTCACATGCGAGGCCACCACGCCTCCGACATTGGGCAGGTGGGTCTTTGATAACATCCCATCAAATGCCGTGCTGTATGTTCCGAAGTCGTCAATTCCGGCGTATAGAGCCGCCGCACAGTGGAAAAACTTTAAAAGCATTAAGCCCCTCCCTGATTATCTCACCATTACAGCCATAGATTCTGGTGTGATAATTTATGTCGCTGTAATAGGTAGTCCGAACTTAAGCACATTTGAGTATAGCTACGACGGAACGACATGGACAAAGATAACAGGAAGTACCTGGCTTGCGTCTTTGCGGACCGGTGAATATGTTAAATTCAGAAGCCAGAATCAGATTAGCAAAAGCTCGTCAAACTACATAACTTTTGAAGATATGGGTTATGGTGACCGCTATGCGGTGTCAGGTAATGCAAATACTCTGATCAATTACAAGGATCCTGACAATGTTGTCCCTGGAAGTTATGCTTTTTATCGTTTATTCAAATTATCCTCTGACATGACAAGTATTTCGTCGGGTCTGCTGCCGGCAACGACATTGGCTTTGCACTGCTACGAGGATATGTTTTTGGGCTGCAGCGGATTGACGAGTATTCCGTCAGGTCTGCTGCCGGCAACGACATTGGCTTTGCACTGCTACGAGGATATGTTTTTGGGCTGCAGCGGATTGACGAGTATTCCGTCAGGTCTGCTGCCGGCAACGACATTGGGAGCGTACTGCTACCAGTCAATGTTTTATGGCTGTGACGGATTGACGAGTCTTCCGCCGGGACTGTTGCCGGCAACGACATTGGCTTCGGACTGCTACAATTCAATGTTTTCTGGCTGTGACGGATTGACGAGTCTTCCGCCGGGACTGCTGCCGGCAACGACATTGAAGATGGGCTGCTACCAGTCAATGTTTTCTGGCTGCAGCGGATTGACGAGTCTTCCGCCGGGACTGCTGCCGGCAACGACATTGGCTTCGCACTGCTACAGGTCAATGTTTTCTGGCTGTAGCGGATTGGCGAGTATTCCGTCGAGACTGCTGCCGTCAACGACATTGAATGTTTATTGCTATTATGGAATGTTTCATGGTTGCAGCGGATTGACGAGTATTCCGTCAGGACTGCTGCCAGCGACAACATTGGCTTCGGACTGCTACGAGGGAATGTTTGAATACTGTAGCGGATTGACGAGTATTCCGTCGGGACTGCTGTCGGCAACAACATTGGCTTCTTACTGCTACGAGGGAATGTTTGAATACTGTAGCGGATTGACGAGCCTTCCGTCAGGGCTGCTGCCGGCAACGACATTGGCTCCGGACTGCTACAAGTCAATGTTTTCTGGCTGCAGCGGATTGACGAGTATTCCGTCGGGACTGCTGCCGGCAACAACATTGGCTTCTTACTGCTACGAGGGAATGTTTAAATACTGTAGCGGATTGACGAGTATTCCGTCGGGACTGCTGCCAGCAACGACATTGGCTTCGCACTGCTACAGGTCAATGTTTTCTGGCTGTAGCGGATTGACGAGTATTCCGTCGGGACTGCTGCCAGCAACGACATTGGCAGGGTGCTGCTATGTGGGTTTGTTTGAAAACTGCAAAGGACTGACGAGTGTTCCAACAGATTTGCTGCCGGCCACAACATTGGCCGACGCACTTTCGATATATGGATGTTATGAAAATATGTTTAAAGGATGCGAATCATTGATGGCGGCACCGGAATTGCCTGCAACAACATTGACGAAGTATTGTTACTATGGTATGTTTGAAAATTGTTCGTCATTGAAATCGGTGGCGACACA
>JAUNNU010000068.1:2756-15562 GCA_030537295.1 Bacteroidia bacterium | reverse complement strand
AGTTATAAAGTCGAAAATGACTGGCGCACGAGGGTTATCTTCCTCGTGCGCTATCCTTTTAAAACAAGATTGTTTGTCGTTTTTTTTTTTATCCTTTGGTAACTTTTATCTCTTCTTGACTTTAATCTCTTTAGCTTTGAATTTTCCTTTTAACGCCATCACCATAATCACTATCCCGGTGATGAAAAATGGTATGCTGAGCCACTGGCCCATGTCGAGTGTCATTGAATTTTCAAACTCAACCTGTGGCTGTTTGATGAACTCAATGATGATTCTTGAGCCGAAGATCATCAAAAGGAAGAAACTGAAGAAGAAGCCCGGATATTTGTTGACGGTGTCTTTTTTGAAGAAAAGACGGAGAAGTATCACGAAAGTGATGATGCAGAACAACGCCTCGTAAATCTGTGTCGGGTGACATGCCGGGATTGCGTCGATTGGCGTTCCCGGTGCCCATTCGCGTACGAACTTGAATCCCCACGGAAGCGTGGTCGCGTCGCCGTAAATCTCTGAATTCATGAGGTTCCCGGTGCGTATCAACGCGCCGCCTATCGCCACGCAGATGACAAGCCGGTCGAGCACCCATAGGAACGGCTTGCCGAGTTTCTTGGAATAGATGTACATACCGATGAGTATTCCGATGGCGCCGCCGTGGCTGGAAAGGCCGCCTTCCCATACGGCGAGGAACTTGACGGGGTTGCCGAAATAATACGCCGGCTCATAGAAAAGACAATGACCGAGACGTGCGCCGACGATGGTGAAAACCAACATATACATCAGAATCTTGTCGGCCCATTCCTCACCAAGGCCTTCCTTCTTGAAGATTGCCTTTATCAGATAGTAACCGATGATGAAAACCATCGCCCAAAGCAGTCCGTACCATGCCACCGGATGCCCGCCAAGCAACGGGAAATTCTCCGGAAAAACGAAAATGTAAGGGTTGACATCCCAAACGATGTAATTTAATGTCATAATGTCTATTTTAAAATTTATTATTCTCAATAACTTGACTGATTGTAAAATATTGTTAATCATGTCAAACTGTCTTAATCCAGCTCTTTATGAAATCGTAAATCCTGTCTTCGTCGTCTTTGAATTTCTCTCTCATGTTCATATCCGGAACGGTGACTTTGTCCAACTGAAAAGCCGACTGTTTGCACCAGTTGAAATATCCGAGCCGTCCGAGGTGGTTGCAGAGATACTCCTGCTCCGTCTGCCCCGGAGTCGGGACGAGATACGCATTCCTGTTAAGTCTGACGAGATCCATCAAGGAGGAATAACCGCCGCGGCAGATGATGTTCTCCGAACTTTTGATGAGTTCCGCAAAAAGCTCGTCATCAACATGGTTGAACATGGAGACGTTGTCGGGAATGTTCCTCGGTAAATCGTGAGTGTCAGGCTTTGCCCTGAGTATCAGCACTTTGTCATTTATTTTTGCGGCTTGTTTCAAAATGATGTCTTCAAGCATCGAACGTTGTGGCTCCGGACCCGACAGAATCACCAAATACTTGTTGTCCCTTTCGTCATCTTCTTGATTGTCAGAGCCGAAACGACTTAACAGCCCGATGTATGAGGTCTTGATTTTCTTTTTTGCCGGGTGCGACAGCCTACCCGAAAGCGACAGTTTGCAATCGACATCGGGGACCCACAGCTCGTCGTATTCTTTGATGAAGCTGTTGTTGAACATATTAATAATAGGTGTCGCGAAACGCCATCCTTTTGGAATCTGTATGTGCAGCTGGTGCGTGATGAATACTGAATGCACGAGGTCGCTCCAGCATCCGAATCGGTTGTCTGAAATGAGGGCGTCGATGTTGTAGTTTTTCACTATTGACTCGACCGTCTGATGGTCTTTGCGGAAATCTCTCAACGCACTTGGAAATGACGATAACATTTTGAGAACCTGAGAGTTGCCGCGGCTGTACATCGGTCTGAAGCCTGAAAACTTAATGAAATCGGCTTCGGGGAATTCTTTTTGCAGAAACGCCAACGGCTCATTATCGGCGGCGATAATAACCTTGTGACCTTGCTCTGACAACGCCTTGATTATTGGTACACAGCGTGTTGCATGACCAAGACCCCAATCCAACGGACATATTAATATGTTTTTACCCAAGTGATGATAATTTTTTGCAAAAGTAATAAATTATTCGATAGCAACACTTTTCTGGTGATTTTTTGTTGTTCGTTTTCAATTGTTAATAAAATTCTTATTTCGTTGAATGACAATGCTATTGAAACTGAAAAAACGTGTTTCAATTGTTAATAAAAATTTACATAAAAATTATTTAAAAAATTGATAATCAATGTGATATAATTCAAAAATGTTGTGTATCTTTGCCGCATGGAAATGCAGAAAATATATGAGATTGCGCTCACGTTGGTGCCTGGAGTCGGTGATGTCAACGGCAAGAAGTTGGTGGCATATTGCGGCGGTGCGGAGGCGGTTTTCTGTGAAAGCAGGAAATCGCTGATGAAAATCCCCGGAATTGGGGAAAACACCGTCAATAATATCGTGTCGCAGAAGACACTTCTCCATGCTGAAAATGAGATGCGTTTTATCGAGAGAAACGGCGTGAAGGCGTTGTTCTATCTCGACCAGGATTATCCGAAGCGTCTGCAACATTGCCACGACAGCCCGATGATGCTGTATTACAAAGGCAATGCCGACTTGAATGCAGAAAAAGTGATAGGGGTTGTCGGCACGAGAAATGTCACGGAATATGGCAAGTACGTGATAGATAAAATCGTTGGGGAGTTTTCCTCTGATAACGTTCTGATAATAAGCGGATTGGCGTATGGCGTTGACACTATGGCGCATAAATCCGCACTGAAATATGGCCTTGCTACCGTGGGTGTGCTGGGACACGGCCTGCAAATTATTTATCCAGCAGAGAATTGTAAACTTGCACATAACATGCTTGAGAAAGGAGGTGTTTTAACGGAGTTTTTAAGTGACACGAAACCTGACAGGGAGAACTTCCCGAAACGGAACAGGATTGTGGCGGGGATGATAGACTGCCTGATTGTAGCGGAAAGTGCCATGAAAGGCGGAGCCATGATAACCGCGGAGATTGCAAATTCATACGACAGGGAGGTGTTTGCGATACCCGGCAGGATAGGTGACGCCTACAGCGAAGGATGCAATAACCTTGTGAAGACGAACAAGGCGGACATTTTGCTCTCGGCGGCTGACGTGAGATACATAATGCGATGGGATCACGATGCGAAGGTTGTCCCGAAACAAATGCGCTTGTTCAGGGATTTCAGCGATGACGAGAAAAAAGTCATCGATGTGTTCGGCGAAGAAAAAGTGATTCACATTGACCAGATCATCGTGGAAACCGACTTGTCGCCAACCAAGATAGCGTCAATACTGCTTTCTTTAGAGTTTGACGGGGTTGTGACGGCACTTCCGGGAAAACGTTATCAAATTTGTGACGGCGTAAGATAAAAATCTGTACTTTTGCATCCGAAAATGAATGCAATATGTCGATTGGAAGAGTAATAAAGTCAACAGGAAGCTGGTATGATGTCCAGGATGGCGAAGGTAATGTGTTTCAATGCCGTTTGAGAGGTAAAATACGTCTTGACGGCATACGCACCACGAATCCTTTGGCCGTCGGTGACAACGTGAATTTCGAGAAGGAACGCGACAAGGAAACTTGCGTGATTGATAAGATATTGCCTCGTAACAACGTGATAATCAGGAAGTCAGTGAATCTTTCCAAAGAGTCGCACGTCATAGCCGCAAATATCGACCTCGCAATTCTCGTTGCCACGATAGCGCAACCAAGGACGTCAACGGGATTCATCGACAGGTTCGCCGTGACAGCGGAGGCTTATCATATTCCGGTGGCGATAGTGTTTAACAAATGCGACATTTACGACGACGAACAGAACGCCGCCGCCGAGGAACTCATGAGAGTGTATAATGGAATCGGCTACGAGTCGTTCCTCGTCTCCGCCAAAACAGGGCTAAACTGCGACAGGTTGAAGGCTTTGATGAAGGATAAGGTATGCATGTTCTCCGGACATTCAGGTGTCGGAAAGTCGGCGCTTGTGAATAATCTCGACCCGAACCTGAACGTCAGAGTGGGGGAGATCTCCGATGTCCATGAGAAAGGCAAGCATACCACAACATACGCGCAAATGTTCCATCTTGAGTTCGGGAGCTATATCATCGACACGCCGGGAATCAAAGAGTTCGGTTTGTTTGACCTCGAAAAAGAGACACTCGCGCAACGTTTCCCGGAAATGCGCGCGCTGATGCACGAATGCAGATTCAACAACTGCACACATCTTCACGAGCCTCATTGCGCCATTAAGGATGCCGTTGAGAAAAACGTAATCGCAGATTGGAGATATACGAATTACTGCAACATGATGGATGACCAATAAAAACGTGTCGGACGTGGCGATGAACGGATTGAAATCAAATGTGAAAAAGAGCTGAAAATGAGGAAGTTGATGCTTTCCATACTCGTGTTGTTTTCGTTGGCCTTGTCGGCTCAACAGGATACATACGTGGTGCTTACCCGCATCAATTTGGAAGGCAACAATGTCACGAAACCTTCGGTGATTTATAGGGAACTTTTGGTCAAAGTTGGCGATACGATTGTCGAATCACAATTCGATGAGTTATTGAAAGAAAGTCGGGAGAATGTACTCAATACGTCAGCCTTTAATTTTGTTGATTTCGTCGTCGAAGAAGATTCTGACGTGGCAAATGGTAAGGTGCTTACAATCAAGTTCGTGGAACGATGGTATGTCTGGCCAATACCTTATCTGCGATATGCAGACCGAAACCTGATGTCTTGGTTTAAAGGCGGTGACATCTCTCGGTTGAGTTATGGTTTTGACCTCGAATGCAATAATCTATGGGGTCTGCTTCACAAGCTGAATTTGACACTGATATTTGGTTACAATCAGAAATGCGCATTGACATACAATATACCATATCTTACTGACAAACAACGTCTTGGGCTTGAAGCGAGCATCGGATATACGAGAGACAAAGAGGTCGCTTACGCAACATCTGATGATAAGGTTTTGTATTACAAAGCTTATGAAGTCTGCCCTCATGAAGCGTTTTTCGCCTATGTGAAACCGTATTTCAGATTTGGATGCAGAAACAAGTTGTTCATGACTGCTCAATACGACGATAGAACGTTCAGCGACACGTTGGTATCACTGAATCCGTCGCTCGGATGTGATGACGGAAACCGTTTCAGGTATTTCACATTGTCGGCGGTCTTTAAGAATGATTTCCGTGATGACCACAACTATCCGCTTGACGGCCATTATCTTGAACTCGAAGCGACAAAGGTTGGAATGGGCGTTTTCAATAATGAGCCGGATGTTTTTTACGGGAAAGTTACAGCGGATTGGTACACTCCTATTTACAATAGGTTTTATTGGGCGTCGAATATAACCGCCAAATTGTCATCAAACAGTGATCTTCCGTATTTCATGCTGAAAGGTCTTGGTTACGGCAACGATTATGTAAGGACTTTGGACCTTTATGTGGTCGATGCCACGAATTTCGTGGTTTTCAAGAATAACCTGAAGTTTGCGATATTAAGACCTGTGACAAAAAACATCCCGTTCATAAAGAACGAAAGGTTTGGCAAAATACATCTTGCCTTGTATGCAAATCTGTTCTTCGACTTTGCACGCACGTGGAACGTCGATGTGCCAAGCGGAACGACTTCGAGGCTTGCCAACGAATGGATTTACGGCACTGGTGTAGGCATCGATTTTGTGACGTATTACGATAAAGTGCTGCGCCTCGAATATGGTTTCAACGGCCTCGGTGAAAGCGGTTTTTTCATTCATCTCGTCGCACCAATTTAACATGAAAATAAACGACTTTGCACAATTTTAAAGCCGATGTTGGCGTTAATGCTTAAAATTTGAAAAAATTTATCATTGCATGTAAAAATTTGTGTAAATTTGTCAGTTTATTATTGTCGCGTGAACTCGTTGACAATCAATGTAAAAGTTTTAGGGAACTAATGAAAAATAAAGGAAAGTTGGATTTTGTTGTTGTCATTGTCCTGTTTTGTGGGTTTGTTTGCGCATCGAATATTGTTGATGCACAGGCGATTGAAGTCGGCTTGACGGCAGGAATATCATCGTATTATGGCGACATAAATCCGATAAAACCGTTCAATGAGGCAAGAACCGGTTCCGGCGGACTCGTGAGATATTATCAGAATTCGCGATGGGCTTTCCGTTTTTCATATTTGAACAGAAGGATAAAGGCGACCGATAAGCAAGTCAATATCTGTCCTGAAAGGGAACGGGCTTTTAAGTGTGACATAAATGATTTCGCTCTGATTACCGAATTCAATTTTTTGGATTACACGACCGGAAGCAGAAGAAGCAATGTCTCACCTTATCTGTTCGTGGGCGTGTCGTTCGTCATGTTTGACCCGAAGTCATTGGATGGCAAGGATTTATGTACTATCTTGACAGACGTTGATGGTTATAAGATTGGGCAGGTGGTACAGCCTGACGGGACTGTCGTCGAGCAAATCGTCAACAACATTGAGAACGGGACAGCCAAATACAAAAAATATACGTTGGCCATTCCGTTTGGTTTCGGCGTGAAATACAGTGCGGGCAAGAGAATCTGCCTCGCTGCCGAGTGGAGGATTGACTGGACATGGACCGACTGGATTGACGATTGCAAGGGGTATTACCCGTTGTGGAAGAGCGGCGATGAATGGGCGGCCTACGCCGACCCGTCAGGGAACGTGGCTCTCGACGGAGAAAATAATGAAATAAAATATTTACAAAGAGGCGATTCTGTGAAATACGATTTCCTCAGCTTCCTGAGTTTCACGGTTGCGTTTAAATTCAACCTCCCTGAAAACAAGAAGTGCGATGTCGGATTGGGCAGAAATGCATACATATATTATTGATAAACAATGGAAAGCTTGAAGGATAAGATAGATCTTACACGTCTGCCAAGACATATTGCCATAATTATGGACGGCAATGGCAGATGGGCGAAAGAACAAGGGAAAATGCGCGTGTTCGGTCATCAGCACGGGGTCGATACCGTCAGACGTGTCACCGAAGCCTGCGCGGAACTCGGAGTGGAGTATCTTACACTTTATGCCTTCTCAACCGAGAACTGGAACCGCTCGTCGTTGGAGGTGGATGCATTGATGACAATCTTGACACAGGCTTTGAAAACAGAGCTTAAGACATTGAACGATAATAACATCCGCCTTGCGGCAATTGGTGATCTGAATCGCTTGCCGAAATCACAGTACGACGCACTGATGTATTCCATCAATGATACCAAGGACAACACCAGAATGACGTTGACGCTCTGCCTGAGTTATTCGGGACGATGGGAGATAACCGATGCGGTGAAAAAGATCGCCTCGGAGGTTAAAGACGGCACTCTGACACTTGAACAAGTTGATGAGAAATGTGTGAGCAACCATCTCGCTACTGCGCAAATGCCTGACCCTGAACTGCTTGTGCGTACCAGCGGTGAAGAAAGAATCAGTAATTATTTGCTTTGGCAGATTGCATATTCTGAATTGTATTTTACAAAAAAATATTGGCCTGAGTTTTCAAAGGAAGACCTTTACGAAGCTATCGTAAACTATCAGAACCGTGAAAGAAGGTTCGGAAAAACAAGCGAACAACTAAAGAAATAAAATGATGACATTTTTGAAAAAATTGAAGATATATAGAATGGCGTTTGTATGCCTGGCATTGCTGATGGCGGGATACACGACGAGTGCGCAGATACAGGTCGGGAACGACATGTCGGACATTGACTATTCGCTCCCGCGTGAATACGAAATAGGCGGTGTCACAGTCACTGGCGCAAAATACGTTGACCCCGCAGTCATCGTCATGCTCTCCGGACTTCAGGTAGGGCAGACCATCAAAGTGCCGGGTGACAAAATCACAAAGGCAATCCAGAAACTTTGGGAACAAGGCCTCTTTGAAGATATTCAAATCACCAGCACACAGAAAGTAAGCGGAAAAATTTTTCTAAATATCGCCCTCACTGAAAGACCAAGAATTAGCAAGTTCTCCTTCAAAGGCGTGAAAAAAAGTGAGGCAGAGGAACTCAGGAAGAAAATTAATCTTACAAGAGGCGATGTCGCCACTGAACACACATATAATAAAACACGCCGGATCATAACCGATTATTTCGCCGACAAGGGCTTCCTGAACACACAGGTTGACATTGATGCGGTGAATGACACGACACGTGAGAATTATGTCAATCTAATGATTACAATTGACAAAAAACACAAGGTCAAGATTGGCGTTATAGAAGTCGAAGGCAATGAGATACTCTCTGATAATCAGGTGCGTGCCGCGATGAAGGATACTAAGGAAAGAGGTAAATTCGACCCGCTGCGTCCGCTCGGCTCCGCGGTCGTCAATACAATCTGGGATGTCATCACTTTGAAACCGCATAAGGCGGAAGAGGAAGTGTTCAACTATTTCGCTGACAACTACAAATTCAGGATTTTCAAGTCGTCGAAGTTCGACGAGTCGAATTTTGAAAGTGACAAACATAAAGTCATCGCCAAATATAACTCGAAAGGCTATCGCGACGCCCGTGTCGTGAGCGATTCCGTCTATACCATCGACGACAGAAACCTCGGCATCAAACTTGTTATTGATGAAGGCGACAAATATTATTTCGGAGACATTTCTTGGGTCGGCAATACGAAATACGATACTGCCATCCTTAACAGAGTCCTCGGAATCAAACGCGGCGATGTTTATAACCAAGAACTTCTTGAGAAAAACTTGAATTACAGCGAGGAAGGCTTGGATGTCAGCTCGTTATACATGGATGACGGATATTTGTTCTTCCGCATTGACCCTGTCGAAGTGAACGTTGACGGCGACACCATCGACCTTGAAATCCGCATGAGCGAAGGCGAACAGGCGACAATCAAACGTGTCAAGGTCAAGGGAAACACAAAGACCAACGACCACGTCATCATGCGTGAGCTTTATACGAAACCAGGACAGCTCTTCAGCCGTTCTGACATCATCAGGACAACGCGTGAACTCGCCGCCCTTCAGTATTTCAACGCCGAGACACTCAATCCCGTCCCGGAACCTGATCCGGCTGATGGAACGGTTGACATCGTGTATAATGTAGAAGAAACATCATCTGACCAGATTGAGCTTTCGGCAGGCTGGGGCTACAACCGACTCATGTTGTCGTTGGGATTGACACTCAACAACTTCTCTTTCAAGAAAATTTTCAAAAAAGATGCGTGGCGTCCGATTCCAAGCGGCGACGGACAACGACTCTCGTTCAGAATCCAGACTTACGGAACAAACTATATTTATTATGGTGCTTCGTTTACGGAACCGTGGCTCGGAGGAAAGAGACCTAACTCACTGTCAGGCTCGATTTTCCATTCAAAATATACCAACGGTTACGCCAAGTCGAGGGAGGAATACGGATTTTTCAGTCAGACAGGTGTCTCGGTAGGCCTCGGTCAGAGAATGAAATGGCCTGATGACTATTTCACGATTTACAACGGCGTGAACGTGATTCGTTATCATCTGAATAATTATTCAAATGTGTTCAATTTCGGAACAGGTTCAGGCAACTTCAACATAATCGGATATAATGTCACGATAGGCCGCAACTCCGTCAGCCAGCCTATTTATCCGCGTTATGGCTCTGAATTTATTCTGTCTTTGGAACTCACACCTCCGTATTCACTCATAAATGGCAGGAATTACGAAAAGGAATTTCCTGGTGATGAGAATATCAGAGTTCGCCAAGATGCCATGTATCAATGGGTTGAGTTCCATAAGTGGAAATTCAAGATGGCGTTTTATACCGAGCTTTATGAAAAGTTGGTCTTGATGACAAGAGTGCGTTTCGGATATCTCGGTTACTATAATGATAAAATTGGCGCCACGCCGTTCCAGCGTTTCTATCTCGGCGGCGACGGACTCTCCAGCTCGACAAACCTCGACGGACGTGAAATCATCGGCATGAGAGGTTATAGCAATGAGTCGCTGACTCCTGCGGATGCCAACAATATCAATGGCGGTACGGTGTTTACGAAATACACGATGGAGATTCGTTATCCGTTGACACTCAATCCGCAAGCCACTATTTTTGCCCTCGGATTTGTGGAAGCGGGTAACTGCTGGGCCGATAAGAAAACATTCAATCCGTTCGATGTATATCGTTCGGCTGGTTTGGGTATCAGGATTTACCTCCCGATGTTCGGAATGCTCGGCCTCGACTGGGGCTACGGATTCGACGACGTGCCTGGCTCCTCAAGCGCATCGGGAAGCCAGTTCCACTTCTCAATCGGCGGGTCGCTCGATTAATTGAATTGAAAAACTATTGTTAAAAGAATTAAATATTAAATGAATATGAAGACTACAAAATCGTTATTGTTGATGGCAATGCTGCTTTTCTTGGGCATAAGCCATTCAAACGCTCAAGGAAGCCAGAAATTTGCTTTCGTCGATTCTGATTACATCCTGCAAAACATCCCTGAATACGGCGATGCTCAAGAACAAATTAACCAGCTTTCAACAAAATGGGAGAAGGAAATCAAAGCGTTACGTACCAAACTCGAAGAACTTAAACGTGATTATCAGACCGAGTCAGTACTTCTGACCGATGACCAGAAAAGGAAAAAAGAAGAACAGATTTCCACAAAAGAACAGGAAATTGTTAATCTTCAAATGCAATATTTCGGACCGGAAGGACAACTTTTTACGAAGAGAATTGAATTGATTCAGCCAATACAAGAGAAAATCTATAACGCAATAAATCAATTGGCTCTGCTCAAAAACTACGCTTTCGTTTTTGACAAGGCGTCCGGGACGACGGTGCTTTTCTGCAATGAGAAAAACGACATCAGCGACGATGTCCTTGACGAAATCGGCAACGTGATGCAGACAGTCAGGAAAGAAGACCGCAAACGCTCGACAAATGCCGGTGGACAACGTCCAGCTTCAAATCCTGGCGGACAGAAAAAATAATTTATTGCATATTAGAATTTTTTATATCTTTGCAGCAAATTTGAAGTTAAATTTAAATAATTAAATAATGAAAAAGTTTTCTAAAGTATTATGCGTGTTAGCATTAGCATTTGGAATCAGCTATGCAGCAAACGCCCAGTCAGTTAAAATCGCTTACGTCGATTCATCAGTCATCACTGAAATCATGCCGGAAAGAGCTAAAATCGAACAGGACCTTCAGGCTTATTACACAGAACTTCAGTCCCAGCTCCAGACAATGGCAAATGAGTATCAGACAAAAATGAAAGACTATGAAGCTAATGCAGCGACAATGTCAAACATTCTTCGTCAGTCAAAAGAAAAGGAAATCGTTGATCTTCAGGGAAGAATCCAGGAATTTCAGGCAAACGCAGAATCAGCATTCGACGAAAAGAGAATCGAACTCCTGACACCTGTCATCGAGAAAGTTCAGAACGCCGTCAACGCTGTCGGTAAGGAAAAAGGTTATACATACATCTTCGACAAGTCAGTCGGCGCTATCGTTTACATCGGAACAGATGCTATCGACATCACAGCTGACGTGAAAGCGAAACTCGGCCTTTAGTTAGTTAAGAGTTAAAAGAGTAGAGAGTAGAGAGTAAAGAGCGCGAAGCGACGTTGGCCGCTTCGCGCTCTTTTAACTTTCCTCTTTCCTCTTTTAACTAAAACTTCACTTTCGCAAACCTCAGTGCTTTCGTCACCAAGCTGCAAAGCGGTTTGTGGTCGTCTCTGTTTCTGAGGTTGATATATAGTCCCAACTTTTTGTAAATCGGGATTTTGAATGTCTCGACGAACTCGATGAGCGTCCCGTCGGGATCTTCAACGTAGGTGAAATGTCCGTTCGCATCGCCCATGTTAAAGTCCTCGCCGCCGTCGCATACGAAGTCGTGACCGAGAGCCAACGCCGCCTCGTGAATCTTGCTCATGTTACGGACATCGAAGCAGAGATGTATGAATCCGGGGTCGCCCCACCAACGGCCTTCAAGAGTCTTCTTGCATGGCCTTTCAAGATTCTGAATCAATTCAAGGTGAGAGTTTCCCATGACCTCACTCAACGGTCCGGTGAACGGTTTTGAACGCACAAGCTCCACACGACGCATCTTGCATTTCCCGCCCGGAACATCGCCGAAATCGTCAAATGTCCGGGTTTCGTCAAAAGCAACTACATCATAATCAAGAAGTTTTGAGTAGAAATCAATTGATTTGTCCATATCCGACACGCCCATGACGGCTCCGTTGGCACCACCGGTGTATCTGTCAACGTTGATGAAACAATAGTCGTCGTGCTCGATTTCAAATATGTTTCCCCACGGGTCTTTCATGTAAAAATGTTCCAGTCCCAACGGTGAGACGTTGATGTCGCTGAGCATTTCGATTCCTTTGGCTTTCAATTCGTTGTAAGCGCGTTTCACGTCTTTTGCTTTTACTTTTGCGATGTTGATGCCATAGTCGCCGAGTTGCAGCGGCTCGTTCGGGTAAACGACTTTGCGGCCTTGCGGCTGCCATATTTCAAAGCCGCCTCCGCCTCGCTGCGCAATGGCGAGGATCGCATGACGCGGCTGCGGCTTCCCGCCTGTATAAGGAAGCATCCTCTCCGCAACGCCTTCAGCATCAACTATTTTCAATTCGATGTTGAGATTCTGATTGTACCATTTCCATGCAGTCATCAGGTCTTCAACCCCGACTCCGATCTGCTGGATTCCGCAAATTACTTTTTCTTTCATTTTTATAGGTGTTTGAGGAGTTTAAGGTGCTTGAGGAGTTTTAGG
>JAUNNU010000068.1:0-2746 GCA_030537295.1 Bacteroidia bacterium | reverse complement strand
TACCTAAATACCTTAAACACCTAATCACCTCAATCTCCTGATTTCTTACGTTGGTGATATGTTTTTCGCGATTTTATAATATAGCCACGGCATATACCTATTAATATATGCCATCAGGATTTCACTTTTGCCGATAAGCTGCCTGTGCTTCTCTTTTTTGATGGCTTTCACCGCTTTGGCGGCTGCCTTGTCAACGTCAAGGCCCTTGGCCTGACCTTCGTCCATCTTTGAATATTTCTCGCCGTTTCCCAGCAAAGCACTTTTACTTATTGGCGTGTTGATCCTTCCGGGAATTAAAAACGTGACGTTAATGTTTTGATATTCAAGGTCTAATGATTCGAAAAAACCGAATAACGCATGTTTTGAAGAACAATATGATGTCCTTAACGGGAAACCGAAAAGTCCTGCCAACGAAGTGGTGACGGCGATATTGACATGTTCCGAGGCGATAATTTCGTCTTTGAATTTCTTGATGAGATAGACGTGGCTCCAGTAATTGACCTGCATTATTTTTTCATCTGTGGCGAAATCGGTGTCTAATCCGAGGCTGCGTTGCGAGATTCCGGCGTTCAAGACAAATAAATCAACATTAAAATCAATATTCTTGACTGTTTCCGCTAATTTGTCAATTGACTGAAAATCAGAGAAATCGCCCGGATGATAATATGCTTTTACGCCTTCTTTTTCGCAAATCTCCTTCGTCTCCAAAAGACGTTTTTCGTTCTGCCCGGTCAGGAACAGGTTGCAGCCTTCTTTGGCGAGACGTTTCGCAATCGCCGCCCCAATCCCGGAACTTGCCCCGGTAATTAATGCGTTCTTATTCAAAAGATGTATCATTTTATGGTGTTGTTTTCAAAGTGCAAAAGTAGAAAAGTTTTTTAAAAGTAATTGCGTTTATTGTAAATATTTTTACTATTTTTGCCCGTCAAAAAATCATTAAAAAAAATAACATCATAAAATGGAAATTTTTGAAAGAATAAAACATGATTCAGGCGGTCCGATAGGTCAGTATATGGATCGCATTCACGGGTATTTCGCGTTTCCGCGGCTTGAAGGCGAACTCGGGCCGCACATGCGTTTCAACGGCGTTGACGTTTTGTGCTGGAGTTTGAACAATTATCTCGGCCTCGCCAACCATCCGGAAATCAGGAAAGTTGATGCCGAAGCCGCCGCTCGCTGGGGCTTGGCGTATCCGATGGGAGCTCGGATGATGAGCGGAAACACCCGTCTGCACGAGCAGCTTGAACGCGAACTCGCTGATTTTGAACGTAAAGAAGATGCTTATGAATTTAATTTCGGCTATCAGGGAATCGTTTCGACTATTGACGCGCTTTGCACCCGCCATGATGTCATAGTCTTCGATGCCGAGGCGCACGCATGTCTGATTGATGGGAAACGCCTTCACATGGGACAGTCGTTCCATTTCCGGCACAACGACATCGTCAGCTGCGAGAAGGCTTTGCAGAAAGCGACCGAGATCACAAAGAAGACCGGCGGCGGAATACTTCTCATAACGGAAGGCGTCTTCGGCATGACCGGCGCGCTCGGCATTCTCGACCAGATTGTCGAACTCAAGAAGAAATATCAGTTCAGAATTCTCATCGACGACGCTCACGGCTTCGGATGCATGGGCCCGACGGGACGCGGCACCTCCGAACATTTCGGCGTGATGGATGAGATAGACCTTTACATCGGAGCATACGCGAAATCGATGGCGATTATCGGCGGCTTCGTGGCCGGACCGAAGTATATCATTGATTATCTGCGTTATAACATGCGCTCGCAGATGTATGCGAAGTCGCTGCCGATGCCGATAGTGGAAGGCTGCCTGAAACGTTTAGAGATTATCCGTAGCGCGGAAGGCGACGAACTCCGCAAGAAACTCTGGACGGTGACACGTACTTTGCAGAACGGTTTCCGCGAACTCGGTTTCAACATCGGGCCGGCTGAAGCCTGTGTCACCCCGATCTTCCTGCCGGGAAACACCGAACAGGCGGCGCAAATCGCCCTCGACCTCCGTACAAACTACAAGATTTTCTGCTCAATAGTGACGTATCCCGTCATCCCGCAGGGCATGATCATCTTCAGAATCATCCCGACGGCGGCGCATTCGCTCGAAGATGTTCACTATACGTTGAACGCTTTCAAGGAGATAAAGGAAAAACTCGAAAGAGGAGAATACGACGGCAAGGAAATGCCAGACATGGCGATTCTTTAGTTTGTTGAAAATCATAAAGTTAGAAAGGGCGCGAAGCGGCAGCAAATTCCTGTCACTTCCCGCCCTTTCCGTTGTTTGTTGACCATCGAAAAAAATATTCCCATTTTGGTGATTATATTCAAAAAAATATTGTACATTTGCAGGAATTTATAATTTCTGTGCTTATGATGGTAATTAAGGAGATCGCTGTTTATACTAACATCTTGAATTGCAGGATAAAAAAGTATTTCGCCGATATTTTGAACAAAAACAACATTAATCTGACGCCGGAACAGTTCTTGGTGATGGATTGGCTTTGGAAAGAACAGGCAATTTCACAGCAGAGGATTGCCGAGGTCATTCAAAAAGACAAAAATTCAGTTACGAAATTCATTGATTCTCTCGAGAAAAAGAATTTGGTTTACCGCACTGTCGATAAAGTTGACCGCAGAATCAACAAGGTTGCGCTTACGCAAGAAGGTATCGATATGGAACTTGCGACCACCGAAGTGGCGATAGATTTCATGAACGACGTGGTCAAAGGCATTG
>JAUNNU010000172.1 GCA_030537295.1 Bacteroidia bacterium | reverse complement strand
AATTCAAAGATTCAAAGATTTAAAGATCCACATCATAAAAAAGTTGTACCTTTGCGGTCGATTTTAAACCTTAAAAATTTATCAACAAACGAAAAGAATCTGTTTGATTATCAGCATTTTTGCCCTTGCATTGGCAGGATGCAGAAAGTCAGATGACTTGAATGAAATTGAAGGAACTGTCATCACGGAATTGCGTTCCTATACAGAAAAGTCGCCCAACCCGATGAATGTTACCAACTACAGGTTGGCAAAGTCCAAAGAGACCTTGGAATCGCTCACCCATGTGTCCAAAAACCGCTTGTTCTATATGGATTATTTGGTGGATTTTCCTATGGAGGAACTTTGCAAGACAGGTAGCGCACGGTACACGTCTGATGCCGCCTTGGAAGGCGAAAAAATGTATTTCACTGATTACTTGGACTTGCTGTATTATGAACATCCCGACCCGATTCCTTTGGATGACCCTTTGGTTTGTTCCGCTTTCGTATGCCAGAATGAGAAGAAGGAAACCCTTTTCTGTCACAATATGGATGGCGCGGGTGGAAGCATCATAGCACTTTATCAACGCCCCAAACCTGGCCGATACGGCTTTGTGTCATTGTCAAGCACCATTTACAACGGAATCAGAGTGGCGCCTGAATATCTGATAGACGGATGCCTGATGGACGGAGAAACGGATCTCTCCTATCTCCTCACCCAACATATCGCCGACTTGGGCGGAATGAACGACCAAGGCCTGTGCTATTGCATGCTGCAGCTGCCTCCGCTGCAGAAACCTGACGATTACGACTCAACGAGTACGCTGCCGCATATCACCGTGGAAAACAAGAATGGCGACTATTCGCTGCCGCAACTTACCTATCCGTCTATGTACTATATGCTACTCACACGCTGCGCCACGGTAGATGATGCCGAGGACATGCTGCGTAATGATTTCGACTTCACTCACCTTAATTATATAATGAACGGGCATCTGCTCATAGCCGACGCCACCGGCGACTATGCCGTCTTCGAGTATTGGAACGACACGCTCTATGTCTTGCGGGCAGATGAGCGCAAGGTGATATTGGAGCACACATCTCATGTCATTCCTTTCGAATACTGCAGCATGGAGAATTATTATTGCAATCTGGAAGCGACCAAAACATACATGCAGGACGAGTGGCAATATGAATTCAGTGCCAAAGCCCGCGTCGGACGTATGATGAATTCGTACAGACCTGTCATGAGCGAATTTCAGGCTCTCAAATGCCTGCAGGAAGGCACCTACGCCATCGAATATCCGGGAATGTTGACCAATTACTCCGCCGTATATAATGCAAACCAGCGCACCGTACTTTTCAATGTTCACAACGACATGTCCGAGGCTTTCACCATCGACCTGAAAAAAGATTTACAATAATGAAAAGAATCTGTTTGATTATCAGCATTTTGCCCTTGCATTGGCAGGATGCAAAAAAGACACCGCCCCTCAGCCTCCTCTGGAGAGTGACAACATCATCGTTTACGGGAAATCTATACCGCCGAAACAGCTTCGGACAAGACCCCAGCTGACAAATCGCTGTCAGTTCCTGCAAACCATGACATATATCAACTGCGCTTAGAGGAGAAACAGGACAGAATCATATAATTAGATTACCTCGCAAAAAAAAATTGATAATTCAACGTTTCAATCGAAAAAAAGTGTACTTTTGCAGCCGAATTTAAAACGAATTTTTTTAAAAATCAGACAATGAAAAAAACATTGACAGCCATCATCGGAATATTATTCTGCATAACGGCTAACTCACAGCAAATCAATTCTGTTGTAACACGGCAAGACAAGAGCAACAACGGGTGGTATCAACTCAGCAGCCAACCAAGCGCCGTTTTCAGCGGAAACAACATCGTAAAAATCAAAGTGAACGATGTGGAAAAAGAGAGTTACACAATCTCAGGCGACAACACGCTGACCGTTCTTTTCAGTTCTGTCATCAATAGCGAAGTGAACACAAGCGGCCTCACGGTAAGTCACCCGATACTCATCCAGAACGGCGGCATCCTCAATGTTTCAGGGACGATGGCCAACACTAAAGCCGAAAACCTCGTCATCGAGGACGGCGGACAGCTCGCCACCAGCAGCAGCGTGCAGGCCACAATGAGCAAAAAAATCACCGGCAGCACCGCAAGCAAAGCAAGCGACGTGAACTGGTACACCATCAGCTCGCCGCTTGCGAACAGCGTTGAGTTTGCATATGTCAAAAACCTCATTCCGACAACAGTCACGGCAACCGACTACGACCTCTACCGCCTCGATGAAGAGAACGGCGAATGGGTGAACTCAAGACTCACATCAGGTCCAAACTCAGAGTTCGAGACACTCGACAAAGGCATCGGTTACATATATCATAACACAAACAACACCGAACTCGAATTCAAGGGCGAAATCAATGTTAGCAATGTTACTGATGTCAGCTTGACTTTGACAACCGATAAAGGCAAAGGTTACAACCTTATCGGCAACCCGTTCACACAGAACATCACATTGGATGACATCACAACTACACCGTCGGAAGGCTTTATTGTTATTGATAACAAAGGCACGTCCGACTTGGCAGACGGTTTCTATGTCCTTAGCAACCATAACACTTGGGAAGCAATGCTTACGACAGATGAAATCAAACCACTTCAGGGCTTCCTCGTGCAAGCCACGAAAGATGTCAACATAACAATTAACAGACCGGTTTCGGGAAGCAAAGGGGAACGTTCGGAAGAACAGAACACCAACATCGAGATTGTGGTGTCGAACGACAACTATAAAGACAACGCATACGCGATGCTCAGCGAAGGCATCGGCCTCAACAAGATCAGCCACCGCAACGCTGAAGCTCCGATGCTCTACATCCCGCAGGACGGCGAGGACTTCGCAATCGCGTTCATGGACGAGAACACAACTGTGTTCCCGGTCAACTTCAAGGCCATGACGACGGGCAGATACAACATCAGCCTCAATGCCACCGACGACATCAGAAGCCTCGTGCTCATCGATAACCAGACAGGTGAAAAGACCAACATGCTGCTCGAAGAAAGCTACTCATTCATAGGCTCACCAGCCGACAGAGAAAACCGTTTCATGGTGAGACTCGAAGTCAGAGACAGCGACGACGAAGAGGAGCAGTTCGTCTATCAGTACGGCAACGAGCTTATCATCGACGGCGAAGGCACGCTTC
>JAUNNU010000067.1:2989-15666 GCA_030537295.1 Bacteroidia bacterium | reverse complement strand
CTCGTGTTAAAAACTCGTGAAACTCGTGTTAAAAATTAAAAAAAAATGAATAGAAATTGTTTTTTGTTTTTTTGCATGTGTTTGATTCAAAACATGATGTTTGCGCAGTATGCGCCGGCTGGCGACAGCCTGAAAACACGTTGGGCGTCTGAAGTTTCTCCTGAAAGCGCCCTGCCGGAATATCCGCGTCCGATGATGGAACGCTCTGAATGGCTGAACCTCAATGGATTGTGGGATTTCGCAATTCGTCCACGTGGCGAGCGTCAGATTGCAGAATTTGACGGGAAGATTTTAGTTCCGTTCTGCATCGAGTCGTCGCTTTCGGGAGTTCAGAAATATGTCGGGAAAGACAATGAGCTTTGGTATCAACGTGATTTTGAAGTGCCTTCATCGTGGAACGGACGCCGCATCCTTCTTCATTTCGGTGCCGTTGACTGGAAAAGCGACATCTGGGTGAATGACGTGAAAGTCGGCTCGCACACAGGCGGTTACACTCCGTTCACGATAGATGTCACGCAGGCTTTGAAGAAGAAAAACAACACTCTCACGGTGCGCGTCTGGGATCCGACTGACGAAGGCGAGCAACCGACAGGAAAACAACACGTCAAGCCTCACGGAATATGGTACACGCCGGTCACAGGAATATGGCAGACGGTCTGGATGGAACCAGTCAACAACAACTATATCAAGGATTTAAAGACCGTTCCCGACATCGACAATCATGTTGTGAAAGTGAATGCGGAGATTACCTCGCTTTGTGATGATGATATGGTTGAAGTCATCGTTTATGAGAAATCAACGTCGAGGGATGTTTTTGTCGCGTCGGCGAAGTCGATAAACGGAGAGGCCGTTGAGGTGGAAATGCCGGAAGACGCACGTCTGTGGTCGCCCGACGACCCGTATCTGTATTCTATGAAAGTGAAACTCTACAAAGGCGGCAAGATTGTCGATGAGGTTGAAAGCTATTTCGCGATGCGCAAGTTCAGCACGGCGAAGGATGAGAACGGAATTGTGCGTCTGCAGCTCAACAACGAGTCTATTTTCATGTTCGGCCCTCTTGACCAAGGTTGGTGGTGCGACGGACTTTACACCGCCCCGACAGATGAGGCGTTGGCGTTTGACATTCAGAAAACCAAAGACTTCGGCTTCAATATGATCAGGAAACACGTGAAGGTGGAGCCTGCACGTTGGTATTATCATTGCGACCGTCTTGGAATGATTGTGTGGCAGGACATGCCGAGTGGCGGACGCGGTCCGGGTTGGGTCACGACACGTTATTTCGACGGGCCGTTGAGCAAACGCACGCCAGAATCGGAAGCCACCTATAAAAAGGAATGGAAGGAAATCATTGATTATCTGTATTCTGCACCTTGCATCGGGGTCTGGGTGCCGTTCAACGAGTCGTGGGGACAGTTCAACACTCCTGAAATCGTGAACTGGACTAAAATGTACGATCCGTCGCGTCTTGTCAACCCGGCATCGGGCGGCAACCATTATCCTGTCGGCGACATCCTTGACCTGCATAATTATCCGGAGCCGAAACTGTATTTCTACGACGCCTGCCGCGCCACAGTCCTCGGTGAATATGGCGGAATCGGACGGAAAGTCGAAGGACATACATGGGTGCCGTCGCAAGGCTGGGGCTACGTTGAATACGATACTGAGGAGAAAGTCACCGACACATACGTCGAATATGCCGAAATGCTGATGAAGTTAATGGAAAGAGGCTTCTCCGCCGCAGTTTACACACAGACCACCGACTGCGAGGTAGAACTCAACGGCTTGATGACTTACGACAGGGAAATTATCAAACTCAACGAACAGAGAATCAGAGAGATAAATCAGAAGGTGATTAGGAGTTTGAGGTAGTTAGGAATCTGATTTCTTAAGCTCCTTAAGTTCCTCGAACACCTAAATAACTAAAAAAAAGCTCACAAAAGTGAGCTTTTTCTCTGTTTAAAATGCACTAAAAATAATTAGTCTTCTACGATAGCGTCGTTAGGACATGCACCGGCGCATGTGCCGCATGAAACACATGTGTCAGGGTCAATTGAATAGATGCTACCTTCTGAAATTGCTCCAACTGGGCACTCGTCGATGCAAGTACCGCAAGCAACGCATTTGTCTGTGATTTTGTAAGCCATAATATCTTTTTTTTTAGTTAAAAATTTTGTGCAAAGATATATCTTTGAATGATACACCGAACATGTTTTTTTAATTTAGAATGAATTTAAATAAAAACATTGATATTTATCAAAATTGACGGTGTTTAAGCCATGAAAAATAAATTTAATGCAAACACCTTTTTATATTAAAATTAGCGTTACCTTTGCACGGTGTTTTATGGGCGACCATATTTATCAGGAATATTATCTAACATATTATAAAAGAACAAATTAAATTCAATTTCTTATGGCTAACAGAACAAAAGTTGTAGAACTTGAACACGTTGTCATCCGTTTTGCGGGTGACTCTGGCGACGGTATGCAGCTGACAGGAAACATGTTTTCCGATTCAACGGCTCTGGCTGGCAATGACTTCGCCACCTTCCCCGACTATCCGGGAGAAATCCGTCCACCACAAGGAACAGTGTCGGGCGTATCTGGATTCCAGGTGCATTTCGGACACAAACCAGTCCACACAACAGGCGACCTCTGCGATGTGCTCGTCGCGATGAACCCTGCTTCCATCAAGGCCAACATGCGATGGCTCAAACCGGGCACGACAATCATCTTCGACATCGACTCGTTGAATGACAAGGCTTTGGAGAAAGCCGGCTACACGTCAGACCCGACGCAGGACGACACACTCAGCCAGTACAAACTCGTCAAGGCTCCTATCACATCATTGACACTCGAGGCTTTGAAAGACTTCGGCTGGGACCGCAAGGCCATGCTCAAATCGAAGAATATGTTCGCACTCGGCATCGTGATGTATCTCTTCAACCGAGACATCACCGTGCTCAATGCGTATTTCAACAATAAATTCAAGAACAAACCGGATGTCATCAAGGCTAACCAGGAAGTCGTTGCGGCGGGTTACAGCTACGCCGACACGATGGAGATCTTCGCCAACACATACCGCATCGAACCGGCCGACCTTCAGAAAGGCAAATACCGTGACATCACCGGTAACGTGGCGGCGGCATGGGGTCTCATGGCAGCGGCGGAGCGTTCAGGACGTCAGCTCTTCTGTGGCTCATATCCTATCACCCCTGCAACCGACATCCTCGCCGAACTCACGAAATACAAGAACTTGAAAGTCAAGGCTTATCAGGCTGAAGACGAGATTGCAGGCATCACATCATCACTCGGTGCCGCATTCGCCGGCTGTCTCGCAGTCACCACGACATCGGGTCCAGGTCTCTCGCTTAAGTCAGAAGCCCTCGGCCTTGCGGTCATGACAGAGCTTCCGCTCGTCCTTATCGACGTTCAGCGCGGCGGTCCCTCGACAGGTCTCCCGACAAAGGCCGAACAGAGCGACCTCATGCAGGCCCTCTACGGACGTAACGGCGACGCACCTCTCATCGTCATCGCGGCACGCAGCTCGGCGGACTGTTTCTACACAGCATACGAGGCCTGCAAGCTCGCAATGGAACACATGACACCTGTCATCATGCTGTCAGACGGCTCACTCGGCAACGGTTCGGAGATATTCCGCATCCCGAGAGTGGCCGATCTTCCGGCAATCGTTCCTCCAATCGCGAAAGCAAACGACCCTGAATATCAGCCATACAGACGCAACGAGGAGACACTCGCACGTCAGTGGGCACTGCCTGGGACAGAAGGTCTCCGTCACCGCATCGGCGGCCTCGAGAAAGCCGACGGTCTCGGCAACCTCACCACAGATCCTAAGAACCACGAGCGCATGACTTATCTCCGTGAAGAGAAAGTCAACCGCGTGGCCAACTACATTGCTGAACAGGAAATCACAGGCGACCCGAACGCTGACCTCCTCGTCGTCAGCTGGGGCGGCACTTACGGCGTTGTCCTTTCGGTCGTCGAGAAGATGCTCGAAGAAGGCAAGTCGGTGGCTCACGCACACTTCCGCCACATCATGCCGCTGCCGAAGAACACTCATGAAGTTCTTTCAGGACATAAGAAAATCGTCGTCGTCGAGAACAACAGAGGCCAGTTCGCGAACTACCTCAGAGAGAAACAGCCTGACTTCAGATACGAACAGTACAACAAAGTCCAGGGTCTCCCATTCCTCACGGCAGAATTGGAAGATAAGTTTAATGACCTTTTAAAATAATGAATACCATGGAAAACACAAATATCGACAATCAGGTTATTAATCTTACAAAAGAAGATTTCGTAAGCGACCAGATAGTGAAATGGTGCCCCGGCTGCGGCGACCATGCTATCCTCAAGGCAGTTGAAGACGTTTTCCCGAAACTCGGCAGAAGAAAAGAAGACATCGTCGTCGTCTCGGGCATCGGCTGCTCCTCACGTTTCCCATATTACATGAACACCTACGGGTTCCACAGCATCCACGGCCGCGCCTGCGCCATCGCAACGGGCGTGAAGCTCGCCAACCCTAACCTCTCAGTGTGGATCGTCACCGGCGACGGCGACTGCACCGCCATCGGTGGTAACCACTTCATCCACGCCGTCCGTCGTAATATGGACATGAACCTCCTTCTTTTCAACAACCGTATCTACGGCATGACAAAAGGACAGTTCTCACCTTGCACATTCCGCGGCACGGTCACGAAGACCTCTCCGCAGGGAACATACGAAGACCCGTTCAACGTCGGCGCACTCGTCATTGGCGCAGGCGGCCAGTTCTTCGCACGCGGCGTTGACATCAACACGAAAGACCTTATCGAGACCTGCACGGCCGCCAAGAACCACGACGGCATGTCGGTCGTCGAGATCTTCCAGAACTGCATGATCTTCTCAAACGGTGTCCACGCCAACATTACTGCTCCTGATGTCCGTGACGACATGCAGGTGAAGTGCATTGACGGTCAGCCTCTTATCTTCGGCAAGAACCGTGACAAAGGTATCCGCCTTAACGGAAACAGCCTTGAAGTCGTCACAATCGGCGAGAACGGCATCACTGAAAAGGACATCCTCGTCCACGACGCAAAGGAAAAGAGCACCGGCATCCACATGATGCTCGCGCAGATGATGCCGCCTCAATATCCTGTGGCGATGGGCGTCATCCGCAACGTCGAGGCTCCGACCTACGACGACTGCCTCACCGACGTCATCGCCAACGAGTCAGCGAAAGCCAAGATTCAGACCGTTGACGACCTGCTCAATTCAGGCACGACCTGGACGATTGAATAACCGCACACAACCATTATCCGGTGTCATGGTTCGCCATGCTGCCGGAGGTTGATAATTTTGTTAAAAAATTCCGTTCTTATTGGGCGGAATTTTTTATTTTTGCATGTTCAAAATGAAAAGAATTTTAATATGACAAAATATAATAAAATGATGTATCTGGTTGACGGCGAACAGCCTGGGTTGTTTGGTCAAAAACATTCAAACAGAGACTACAACTTGGCTGATTCCTGGGGCAAAAACCAGTTCAACAGCTCTTTCCCTGCATCACTTGTGGCGTATATGTGCAGCAAAAACATTGAGCCAGTTTATTTGCTAACTGATGAAGATAACAATGTCATTCATGGATTTATCTCGGCAGAAGAATTGCTTGGAATTAATCCTTTGAATGAAAGTGCGTATTATAGCTTCGAAGCTGGTTATTCTCCATACGAAAAATATTATTCTGCAAAAAAACGGGAAAAGATTGATTTGGTGATGGTTAATCGGGAAACGGGACTTGATGTGAGTGGTTTAGAGGTGAAATTGACAACA
Organism: Bacteroidia bacterium; assembly: GCA_030537295.1. Classification (GTDB taxonomy): domain Bacteria; phylum Bacteroidota; class Bacteroidia; order Bacteroidales; family F082; genus Limimorpha. Next base: position 9,838 of record JAUNNU010000067.1, on the reverse strand, counting down.
TTGCCCGACAGTACGACAAAAGATTCTCTTGAAGCTGACTATGGAAGTGAAATAGTGGTTCGTTCACCCACGATTCTGTTTTTAGCGTGCAGCATGTGCGCTTGTTTTGACACACCTGAAGGTAAAAACAAACTTCATGATATTCTTAACACAATCGGTGCTGAAATTAAAAATTGGAGTGAGAAAAAGTTTGTTCTCCCTCATTATGAAGCAATTAAGAAAGCAGTTTTAGCAGTGTCTTCTGAAATTTGTGGAGAGCAGACACCTTTGATAATCCAGCCGATTTGGAAGACTGACAGGACATTGACTGATTTGGACGAAAACTGCTTGGACGTTTTTGTGTGGTCGAATTTGTCAGTCATTCAGATGTGTTTGCGGGAAAGTAATGATGATGACAACATCTCACGCAATCAAAGGACTATAATTTGGTTGTATAAAATGCTGTGGGATTTTTCGCTGTATGGTAAATTTAACTACACAGACATCGTGAATGAATTGGCTTACGATTACAAGACCGACAAGGCTTTTGCAATTAGCGGTAAGTTGACCAATCCATTGATGAGATGTGAAGAACTTGAGAAACCAAGAATTTCAAAATACGAAATAAAAAACATTATTCTTGGGAATGGACAGAAATTATTGCGTCCTGAAAGACGATTTGATGCTTATTTGGTTAGTCATCCTGAAATTTTCAAATTATGAAAGCTGTTGATTTGTTTTGTGGTTGCGGTGGTCTCAGCCTTGGTTTCCTAAAGGCTGGAATTGATATTGTCGGTGCTTTTGACAATTGGGACGATGCAATTGAGGTTTATAGGAAAAATTTTTCTCATCCTGTTGATAAATTGGATTTGAGTAATGTTGACGAGGCGGTTGGAAAAATTGCTGCGTTGAATCCGGACATGATAATAGGCGGCCCTCCGTGTCAAGATTTTTCCTCGGCCGGGAAGCGTAATGAGGATAATGGACGCGGCGACCTGACTGTGTCGTATGCGAAAATAATATCAAAATCACGTCCGCAGTGGTTCGTGATGGAGAATGTCGCACGAATACTTAAAACGCAGAAGTTTGTTGAAGCCAAAGATATTTTGAAAAAGGCTGGATATGGACTGACTTATACGGTTCTTGATGCCAGTAAATGCGGGGTGCCTCAAAAAAGAAAAAGATTTGTGATGATAGGTAAACTCGGCGCAAAAGATGATTTTATCATGGACGATCTCATTGCAAATATTTCAGATAAAGAAATGTCAGTGACTGATTATTTTGGAGACTCGCTTGAGATAAAATACTACTATCGCCATCCGAGAAGTTATGTCAGAAGAGGAATATTTAGTGTTGATGAGCCAAGCCCTACAATCAGAGGCGTGAATCGTCCCATGCCAAGTGGTTATGAGCTTCATGATGGGGATCCGACCGATTCGCTGGAGGGAATCAGACCGTTGACGACGAAAGAAAGGAGTATGATTCAGACATTTCCGCCAGAATTCATATTTGAAGGAACAAAGACAGACCAAGAACAGATGATAGGTAATGCTGTTCCGGTGAATCTTGGAAAATTTATTGCTACTGCAATCTTGAAAAATATTGGTGAAACACCACAAGACATTTCAAAAAATCATTGCAAATGTTTTAATATAGGCAAATAAAGTCAAGAGATAATAAAATATTCTTTAACAATGAAGAAATCTTTTAAACCTGGCACGATGCTTTATCCGCTGCCGGTGGTCATGGTCAGCTGCGGCGACAGCCCGGAGAATTATAATATCATAACGGTAGCGTGGACGGGGACGATATGCTCCGACCCGCCGATGTGTTACGTTTCCGTGAGGAAAGAACGTCACTCGCATGACATCATATTGAAAAACAAAGAGTTCGTGATAAACCTCACCACCGACGCCCTCAGCAAGGCCACCGACTGGTGCGGCGTGCGTTCCGGCAAGGATCACGACAAATTCAAGGAGATGCACCTTACACCGGAGAAAGCGCAGGTGGTGAACGCCCCGCTGATTGCCGAGTCGCCGGTGAATATCGAATGCAAGGTGGTTGAAGTCAAGGAGTTAGGCTCGCACGACATGTTCATCGCCGAAGTCGTGGCCGTCAGCGGCGATGAGAAATATTTCGACCCGTCAACAGGACAGTTCCAGCTCAATCAAGCGGAGTTGATTGCGTTCTCGCACGGCAAATATTACACACTGGGCGAGAAAATCGGCAAGTTTGGTTTCTCGGTGGAGAAAAGACAGCATAAACGAATCAAAAAATGAAAACACAGTGCCTGTAAGGCACTATTTGAATAACCGGGTACATGGAGGCGAAGCCGAGATGTGCCCGGCAGCAGAAAAATGGAGGCGAAGCCGAGATGTGCCCGGCAGCAAATAATAAATTAATGAATTATGGATTACATTAAGATAAAAGGTCTCTCGAAAGACGAAGTTAAAGGGTTGGTTAAGGAATGGCTGAAATTGTATCCGCATTCCTTCAATCCGGAAGTGAATTTCTGGTTTTATGAAACGCTTGACAATCAGGTTGTTGTGGGGCTTCACGATGATTTGAGTACCTTGGCGGTCAGCCTGTTGGTCATTTATCTCAATTCCGCAAAGGAGCAGAATGAAGAGTCGAAAGAGGTTGATGTCGCAGCGTTCGTCACGGTGAACGACAACGAAATTCTTCTGAAACAGAACTACGGACGTCGCGCGAAGATTTACGCGAGGGGACTGGAGGGCGATGAGACATCGGTGATCCTGCTTCTTGAAAACAACTATTGCGTTGAATACCGTTTCAAGGGTCACGCCAAGCAGATTAAAAATTCGGGTCTTGTCTTTGAGGAGCCGGAGATTTCCGTTCCTGACGAGAAGGAGGAAATCATCGTCGGTGACGTGATTCCGAAGACGAAGATAGAGGAGTCGTTGTCGCCGGAGGCGTCGCCACTGAAGAAACTGATGTGGTATGGCATCTGCGGCGTCGTGGGGCTTGCCATCGGCTTCCTGCTTGTGCATTTAGTTTTTAAAGGAGTTTAAGGTAGTTAGGAACTTAAGGAGTTTAAGGTGGTTGGGAGGTTTAAGCAATATATTGAGAATCATAACCTTATCGGGAAAGATGAGCGTGTACTTGTCGCATTGAGCGGTGGCGTTGACTCGATGGTTCTTGCTGAACTCATGCGCAGAAGCGGTTTTGACATCGCCTTCGCGCATTGCAACTTCCATCTTCGCGGCGAAGAATCTGACGGCGATGAGCGTTTTGTGCGCAATTACGCCGAAAGGGTGGGAAAGGAGCTTTTCGTGAAGCATTTCGATACGATTCAATACGCTGAAAATCATAAGATTTCAGTCGAGATGGCGGCACGCGAACTGCGTTACTCGTGGTTCGACGAGCTCCTGAAAAATCAAGGATTCCATAAACTCGCCATCGCACATCACGCCGATGACCAGATTGAGACGTTTTTCATAAACCTGCTTCGTGGTTCAGGCATCAAAGGGCTGAAGGCAATGCAACCCGCTAACGGATTGTATGTCAGACCGCTGCTGTGGGCATCACGTGAAGAAATCAAATGTTTTGCGGTGGAAAACGACATACAATGGCGCGAAGACCGCACCAATCATGAAACGGTTTATTTCCGAAATAAGATAAGACACGAGCTGCTGCCGGTTCTCGATGGTATAAAATCCGATGCACGTGAGAAAATACACCTCTCCGTTGACTACCTCGCATCTGAAAATCAATTATATAGAAAACTTATTGAAGAAAAGCTCTCTCACATCGAACACGTTGACGGGGCTTTGCATTCAATTAAAAAAGACGAATTAAAAGATAATCTCCAGTTGCTTTTCGAGTGGGTGCGCGGCTTCGGCTTCAGCTTCTCGCAATGTGAAACGATAATGTCGGTTGTCAACTCCGAATCAGGAAAAGAATTTTATTCTGTTGATTATCAACTCGTTGTGGAGAATGATTCCATTGACGTTTTCCCAATAAATCTTCATGATGAAAATCCAAAATTAGTTCACGACATCTTCGTCAAAACTCCTGATTTCAAAATCGAAAAGTCAAATCCGAACATCGCGCAGCTCGATGCTGACAAAATAAAGTTTCCGTTGAGGCTTCGTCATTGGCGGCAGGGCGACCGTTTCCGTCCTCTCGGAATGCACGGCTCAAAACTCGTGTCGGATTTTTTCAATGACTTGAATTTCAGTGCGTTCCAAAAAAAAACGGCATATATTCTGACTGACACCGACGACAGGATAATCTGGATTGTCGGGCATCGAATCGATGATGATTTCAAGATAACAAATAAAACCACTCGCATTTGTGAAATTTTTTTGCAATAGATTAAAAATTTTTGCACATTTGCATTTTGTAATTTTAAAGGATAAAAACTTGTAAATAATTGAATAATAATTAAATATGAAAAAATTTGCAATCACTTTGGTAACTTTTTTTGCGATGTTGCTCCCGCTTGTGTCATTCGGGCAGATTTATGAGCCTGTTCGGTGGAGCTTCTCTGCGGAATCATTAGGAAACAACGAGTACAATGTCATCATGAAAGCTGAGATTGAAGCCGGATGGCATGTCTATTCACAAAACATCAACGAAGGCGGGCCAATCCCGACTGCTTTCTATTTCAATGATACCACTATTTATGAAAGAATTGGTGAAGTGGTTGAAAGTGAGGCGATTACTCTTCAAGACCCTGTCTTCGATATGGAGCTCCGTTTCTTTGAGAAGGAAGCTGTTTTCACCCAGAAGGTGAAAGTCCTCGGCAAGACGCCGATCGTTTTCAAATGCGAAATCGAATACATGGTCTGCAACGACGGGCAATGTCTGCCTCCGACAATCGAGGAAGTAGAGGTGACACTCGGCGAGGCTGCTCCGGCAAAAGCTGGCGGCATGGCGAATAAAGGTCTCGTGGCGTCACTCATCGCTGCGTTCCTGTGGGGTTTGGCGGCAATCGTCACGCCTTGCGTGTTCCCGATGATTCCAATGACCGTGTCGTTCTTTCTCCACGGAAGCGAGAACAAGGCGCAGGGCCGCTTCAAAGCCTTGATGTATTTCCTCTTCATTGTCGGCCTCTACACCATCCCGATTGCGGTAATAATATTTATAACGTGGCTTGGGGGCGGTGACGAAGGCATCGTCAACATTTTCAATTGGTTGTCAACACATTGGATTCCGAATATCATCTTCTTCATCGTGTTCATGGTGTTCGCAGCCTCGTTCTTCGGTGCGTTTGAAATCATGATGCCAAGTTCACTTGTCAACAAGAGCGATGAGAAGTCGAATGGCAGCGGTCTCGGCGGCGTGTTCTTCATGGCACTCACCCTCGTGCTCGTGTCATTCGCATGCACCGGCCCTATCGTCGGCTCGGTTCTCATCGAGTCGGTGTCGGGTAACTTCTGGTCGCCAATCCTCACTATGTTGGTTTATTCGGTGACATTCGCGTTGCCGTTTGCGCTTTTTGCGATGTTCCCTTCAATGTTGAAGCGACTTCCCAAGAGCGGCGGCTGGCTTAATTCCGTAAAGGTGGTGTTCGGCTTCGTCGAAGTCGCACTCGGCTTTAAGTTCTTGAGTATCATCGACCAAACATATCACTGGGGCATCCTCGACCGTGAGGTCTATCTCGCTATCTGGATTGTCTGCGCTGTGATGCTTGGTTTCTATCTACTCGGTCAGATTAGGTTCAAAAATGATGACGAGATTACGAAGATTTCAGGCTTCCGTCTCTTCCTCGCGATAGTGTCGTTTGCATTCGCATTCTACCTCATCCCGGGAATGTGGGGCGCACCTCTCAAGTCGTTGTCAGGCTATCTCCCTCCAATCCAGACCGTCGATTTCGACCTTCAGAGAATGGATCGCGAAAATTCAGAGGCTGTGATAAATTACATGGAAGGTCTCGAACAGAACGCGTTTGTTCAGGAAACCGCACAGACAGCTGCCGAACAGCCTTTCATGACGCGCACGATGGCACTTTATATTTTGATTGCCATCGGTTTGCTTCTCGGCTTCTTCCTCATCGGAAAAATCAAACTCAAGAAAGGACCTGACTGGAGTTTCATCTCACTCGGCCGCTTGATAATCAGTATAATAGTTTTCTCATTCGTGGTCTATATGATTCCGGGTCTCTGGGGCGCGCCTCTCAATGCGATGTCGTGGATGTTGCCTGATGCTGACACAATGGAGTTCAACCTCGAACAGAGCGGACGCATCAACTACGGCAATGTCGCCGCCACATACGAGGAACTCGCTAAACAAGGTGCTTTGGTGCAGAATGAGGCCGCAGCAGAAACGGAAGCCCTCTGCGAGGAACCGCTTTACGCTGACTTCCTACATCTGCCTCACGGAATAAACGGCTATTTCGACTATCAGCAGGCACTCGCTTGCTCGAAGGCGCAGAACAAGCCAATATTCGTTGACTTCACCGGCCACGGCTGCGTGAACTGCCGCGAGATGGAGTCGAGCGTGTGGTCAGACAAAGAGGTGCTGAAGATATTGAAACATGATTATGTCGTTGTGGCTCTTTACGTTGACGACAAGAAGACCCTTCCTGAAGAATATTGGGTGACAGGCGCAAACGGCAAAGTCAAGAAGACCCTCGGTGCCATCAACGCCGAATTTCAGGTGTCGAAGTTCGAAGCCAACGCCCAGCCGTACTATTGTCTCATGGGCAGCGACGGCGAACTTCTCGTTGACCCACGTTCATATAACCTCGACGTGGAAGCGTTCAGACAGTTCCTTCTGAAAGGTATCGAGAACTTCAAGAACGGCGAGTTCGTGAGAAATATCAATGAATAGGAATAAAATAAACACATTTAATCATTAATCGAAATGAAAAGTACATTCAAGCTTATTTCTTTATGTGCAATA
>JAUNNU010000067.1:0-2979 GCA_030537295.1 Bacteroidia bacterium | reverse complement strand
ATAACTTTTGCACTGCTTCTATCAGGATGTAAGAAGGAAAACATCGCTGATCCGAAATTAAGTCCGGACGAACCTACGACCGACTTGGTGCGAGTGACGTCAAATGTGCCGGCATTTATCATGACCGACAATAGCACGGAACTTTTAGATATGCTGCGTAAGCGTTTTGTCAACATACAGGGCGGCTTAAATAGCAATAAAGTCAGTACGGTCGTTATCGACAAGACAACTGCTCAGAACATGACGCTTGAGCAATGGAAGCAATTAGCCAAAATCTACTATGACGGCGGCGTCATCGTCTATGTCCAACCCACACTTCAAGATTTTGCCGATTTATCCGTGCATACATACAATGCCCTCTTACAACTCGGTTATGAGCCTGATATGGTATGGGAACAATTAGAATGGCTTGACTATTACAGTCATATTCTTGAAGCCAATCCGAATTTGGTTAGTATGAAATATGAGGCGATAGCAATAAATAATGAGGATTCGTATTTCTTGGCAGATTTCAGCACAACTCTTCCTGTGGAATACGTTTTCGAGGTGGTCAATCAAGAAACTGGCGCCACCGATTCCATCTCATATCAACATGGTACAACTGGTGAAATGACGATATACCGCAAAGGACTGTTGATTGACGATTTGGTGCAATGGATTATCAATGCCAACGAAGCGCAAATGTGTAACAAAGAGGAAGCGAAAGTCGCCAAAGAGGTTACTCTCAATGTCCCTATCACATTCTTTGCAAACCAATTCACTGACTTAAACTGGATGTGGTCCACAACAGTTCCTTGCAAGATAATCTATACCATCTGGTCGGTATATGACCTCAATCAACATAAAGACAACTACGTCTTCTGCCGTAATATCGAATTTGATGGTAGTCGTTTGGGTTGCGGTCCTGTTGACCCCAAAAAATGGTGGGTTGACAAGTATAATAATCCAGATTACTATGGGCCGTACTTGAACAGCATTCAGGTGGAGTCTTCGTTAGTCGGAGCTTCACCAAGCCTCACCAATTGGAAACCACAGAATCCGATGACTTCAACTACCTACAGCGAAGGACTCAGCTATAGCCTGACTGGAGCAATAAATGTGTCGGAAAAACCCGGTCTTAACATCGGAGGCGGCTTGTCAATCAGTAAGTCAGTATCCACTGCGGTGCCGGATTTGAAAATGGAGGTATGGCACAACGACCCCAATCCTAAGTATCAGTATCATATTAACACACGCCCACAAGGTCATTTCATTGGCAGCGATCATGACATTGTGGCCGGTAACTTGCGTCAGGACATTTCAATGCAGCAATACTGGACTTGGATCGTGAATTCTTACGATTACGCTAATTATTCATTGAATACTAATTTTGAGGTAAGCGTCGAGTTCTTGCGCTCCACCGAAGGAATCTTTAAGTATGAAGACTATTATCATACAGCAACAATATCGTACAACGGATTGAATGTACCACTTCCTGCTCCTCCACGCGCAATCCAGGAATGGCGTATGTACTGTGTGACTTCCGACCAGAATTTGATTAATTTTGTCAGTGAGACTTACGAAGGCTATTTCTACAATAAACTTTTCCAGGTCCCTGCGGCAACATCAACAGACAAAGGTGCAATCGACCAGTTCATCCATAACTTCGAGGAACGTCTTAACTGCGACCGTGACCTCTGGCGCACCCGCGGCTTCACCGGCGACTTCGAATTCGTCTGGCGACCGTCCACTTCGTCAGATGTTTACCACACGACACAATTCCATGTGAATCCATAATGGATGACAAAATGAAACGAACCCCAAAGGTTAGACAAAGATCTTTGGGGCTCATTTTAAAGTTACAAAGCCTTTTTGTTTTCCCTCATTCATGTCGATTACTTTTCCGTTTTTGAAGAAATTAACGAACGTTTAAAAAATGACTGATAAACCATTTGCATTGATAACCGGTGCCAGTTCAGGCATCGGCTACCAATATGCCCGTGTCATGGCGGACAGGGGATATAACCTTTTGATTGTCAGTAATGAAGCTGATGCTATAGTTGAGAAGGGTGAAATTTTAAAACAGGATTTCGGTGTCGAGGTCGTGGCTCTCATGCGTGACCTCGGGCGGCAGGATTCCGCCAAGGAACTCCACGAATATTGCGTGAACAACGATATTGAAGTCGAAGTGCTGATAAACAACGCCGGCGTGTATCACGACCGCGATTTCATCAACGACTCCGAGGCGTTCAACATGCTCATCCTCAATCTTCATGTTACTACGCCCGCGATGCTAACCTATTATTTCGGTAACGACATGGCGGCGCGGCACAAAGGTTACATCCTCAACATGAGTTCCATCACGTCGGACATTGCTGTTCAACGACTTGCGACATACGGTGCGACAAAAGCGTTTCTCAAAAACTTCTCGCGTTCAACGCATATCGAACTTTATCATAAAGGCGTTTATGTCACATGTGTGCGCCCCGGTGCGGTTGCTACAACACTTTACAACCTGAAGCCGTCCGCCGTAAAAGCTGGATTGGCAATCGGTTACATCACCACACCGGAACGTCTGGCGCAGAGAGCGGTCTGTGCGATGTTCCGCAAACGTGCGCAGATAACGCCGGGTTTCCTGAACCACGTGCTGCTGCTTTTAATCGCCTTGCTGCCTACATGCGCACTTCGTCTCGTGAGAAGATGGCATATATTTTAATTTGAAAAACGTAAACCATGCGTCACCTTCCGTTGACAGTTGACCGTTGTCAAACATACGTGTGATTCGTGAAATTCGTGGTGAAATAATCTGCGGAATCCGCGGGACTGAAAATATTTTCAAAAAAGTTGAAAATTAATGTTCACGGTATTGAAAAAAGATGTAATTTTGCCGCCTATGAAAAAAACGATTATGCAATATAACAATCAAGGGGTTGGTTCGCCAGTTTTGACGGACACGGTTTTTAGTTTTAGAGCCCCCCCCCGTGGGCCACTCCGTTGGCA
>JAUNNU010000066.1 GCA_030537295.1 Bacteroidia bacterium | reverse complement strand
TCTCGGCCACAAAGATGCCAACTCAGTCGATGAATACACCAATTCATTGATTGACAGAGCTTTGCTTGAAGTCGAACAGCAATCGAAATTCAAATACATTTACGAAAAATTCGATGAGCCGCTGCCTTTCATGAAAGACGTTTCAGGTTATCAGAGTTATCTTGGAGATTCGCCTTTTTTGCTTTGCGCAACGACTCTCGGCGTTCAGATTGACAGATACATCCAACGTCTGCAGCTGAAAGACATGGCATACGCCACCGTTTTCGATGCGGCGGCTTCGATTTTTTTAGAGACGAAAGCCGATGAATTTGAAAGAAATTTGGGATTTGGAAATCTCGGTTTCCGCTTCTGTCCCGGATATTCCGGAACTTCATTCATTGACAATCAAGAGATTGCAAAAATTTTAAAAGCTGAAAGAATAGGAATAAGTTTTCTTGAATCGGGAATGATGATACCATTGAAATCGATGGTTGGAATTATAAAAATTGGTGAAAATGCAAGAAAATCCTGCGACGGCTGTGCCGCAAAATGCGACTGCGGTTTCAGGAAAAACGGAACATATTGTTATAGAAATGATTGAAAAATTAGGAAAACAGATAATGATTTTCGACGGCGGTTTCGGCTCCGAACTCGAAAAACGCGGAATCATGACGAAATGCCCGGAGATGTTAAACATCACAAATCCAGACGATATTGCCGATATTCACAGAGATTATATTGAGGCCGGCTGCGACTTCATCACCACAAACACCTTCGGCGCAAACCGCTGCAAGATGCCCGACGAAGACCGTAAGTCGGTGATAGAGAAAGCAATAGAAAACGCAAAACGTTACCGCACAACACAATATGTGATGATGGACATCGGACCGCTCGGCAAGATGCTCGCACCTGTCGGAGAACTTCCATTCGATGACGCTTACGAGGCTTTCAAGGAGATGGTCGTGACGGCCCGCGACCACGTCGATGGCTTCATCCTCGAGACGTTCTCCGATTTGTATGAACTGAAATGCGCACTATTGGCCGTCAAGGAAAACTCCGACAAACCGGTTTTCACCACGATGACGTTCGACAACACCGGCCACACTCTGACAGGAACATCGCCCCGCATCATGTCGGAACTCATGTCAAACATGGGGGCCGATGCTATCGGCGTGAACTGTTCATTAGGTCCGAAAGAGTTAAAACCGATTGTAAATGAATTTGTTAAGTATTGTGACAAACCAATAATAGTACAACCGAACCGTGGCATCCCGACGGTACGTTGCGGAAAAGCGATGTATCAGCTTTCAGCCGAGGCATTTGCGGAGGTGATGAACGAATTTTATTCACAAGGCATCGCGGTTTTAGGCGGCTGCTGCGGCACAAACCCGGAATTTATCAAGGCGATTGCCGTAAACAAAGACAAGCCCATAGTGAAACGCAAAGTCGTTAAAGAAACGATGATATGCTCTGCAACTCAATCAGTTACATTCGATAAAGTACGTATCTGCGGCGAACGCATCAACCCGACCGGAAAGAAAAAACTCAAGGAAGCCATCATCAACGGTGACTTCGATTATATCCTGAAGGAAGCCATAAAACAAGAGGAAGCTCACGCCGACCTGCTCGATGTGAACCTCGGCGTCCCGAAGACCGACGATGTCGCCAACATGAAACGTGTCGTCATGAAACTCAATGAGATAACGAACCTCCCTCTTCAGATCGACTCGTCGAACGTGAACGCCATCGAAGCCGGTTGCCGTTATTACAACGGTGTCTGCCTCATCAATTCCGTCAACGGAAACGAGAGCTGCATGGATGCCGTTTTCCCTATCGCTCAACGTTACGGTGCTGTTGTTCTTGGACTTACGATGGACGACAACGGAATCCCGCAGACGGCGGAAGAGCGTTTCGCCATCGCGGAGAGAATTGTAAAAAGTGCCGAAAAACACGGCATTGCGCGTCACCGCATGATGATTGATACGCTGACCCTCACTTGCAGCGCACAGCAGCCGCTCGTGAAAGAGACGCTCCGTGCCTTGAGGATGGTGACTGAAAAACTCGGTGTCAAGACATCACTCGGCGTTTCAAACGTCAGCTTCGGGATGCCGAACCGCGAAGTCATCAACAGCACTTTCCTGACCATGGCACTCGAAAACGGCCTCACCATGCCAATCATCAACCCGTGTAACGCAATGATGAGCAATGCGATACTCGCTTTCAACGCATTACGTGGCAACGCCAAGGATTTGGACAATTTCGTCAACAACGCAATCTCTGTCGAAACCTCAACAGCTCAAATTCCTCAAACTCCTGACAACCTAAACACCTCAAACTCCTCTTCCCCACTCCACGATGCGGTTCGTCGCGGTCTTCGTGAGCAGAGCGTCGAGATAACGAAGCAACTGCTTGAAAACCAGTCGCCGATGAGCATCATCAATGAGATTCTGATTCCCACGTTGAATGAAGTCGGGGCTGATTTTGAAAAACAAGTCATCTTTTTGCCGCAGTTGATTTCAGCTTCGGAGGCCTGTAAAGATGCATTCGGTGTCATCAAAGGGAAATTTCAACAGGCTGACAATCAGAAAGGTATCGTGATTTTGGCAACTGTCAAAGGCGACGTCCACGACATCGGAAAGAACATCGTGAAGGTGATTTTCGAATCGTATGGCTACAAAGTCATCGACCTCGGGAAAGACACGCCGAAAGAGACGGTACTTGAGGCTTTCAAGAAACACAACCCCGACATCATCGGGTTGAGCGCATTGATGACAACCACCGTGCTTTCGATGGAGGAAACCATTCATTATCTGAAAGATAACGATGTCAAAACCCCGATTTTCGTTGGCGGCGCAGTGCTGAACCAGAATCTCGCTGACGAAATAAAAGCCGACGGCTACACCAAAGACGCACTTGAATTTGTCGAAGCCGTCGGAAAATTATTGCAAAACAGACAATAATTATTGTAATATATTCAATTTTCTATTTTATTTTTGAAAAGCCAGCACATTTTCAAAAATATATGTACTTTTGCAAAATTAAAAATTTTAGGCAATGGCAACAATAACATTAACTTACGACGGCAGAAGCAGTGTGGCGCGCAAAGCGATTGAAAACTTGATGTCTCTTGGAGTTTTTTCAATGGAAATCAATGGCGGCGGCTTCAAAAAAAAGAAAAAAGACGAGGATGAGTCACCTTACGACCCTGAATTTGTGAAGATGATTAAAGAATCGGAAGCGCAGATTGAAAGAGGAGAATTTGTTGTGATAGACGATGTATCGCATTTATGGGATATAATTAAATGATTGATTATGAGACTTGTTATTGACAACAAAGCACAAGAAGACTTGAAATTCTGGTATGATTCCGGTCAAAAGCAACGAAAAAAGATTGAAGAATTAATCAAAGACATCATGGAACATCCCTCTTGGGGAATCGGAAAACCAGAACAATTGAAACACGATTTGACCGGCAGATGGTCACGAAGGATTGACCGAAAAAACCGGATAATTTACAGAGTTAGTGACGACAACACCACAGTTTTTATTTTATCTTTGAGAGGGCACTACGAGAAGTAGTGGTTAGATTTTCTTTGCTATCAACGGCATCACAATGGTCGCACTCCACATCAAAATCGTGGTAGAGACCAAATTTCCCCATTGCTTTCCGAGAATTGTTATCAATTCAGGTTTCAATAACTTATTGAAAACGAATATGATAAGAATAGCCGCAATGATAAATCTCAAAACTTTCCGCCACCATTTCACATCGGTGCTGAATTTGATGTATCTTCTTTCAACGAACCACCCCGTGATGATTCCAAAGATTGCGCCACCATAGAAGAAACTGTCGATCTTCATCTTTTCCGGATCTACGATTATGTTTCCAAGTTTATCATAATCAATAGGATAAGGCTTGAAGATGGTGTAAACCATGAACAAAATCGAAACGGCGACACCTATTATTAATATATAAACATCTTTTTCAGGATTCTTGTCAATCCATTTGAAAAGTCGGTCGGAGACCCAGAGCATCAACAGGCCTTCAACTAAACCGACTACAACGTCTTGCGGTGTATGGACGCCGAGGTAATTCCTTGAGAATCCGACGAGTACGACTATTACTGCACACAATGCGATGACCCATTTGTGTTTCTTGAAAATCACCGCAATTGAGCCGTAAATCGAAGTGGCCGACTGTGTATGGCCGCTCGGGAAGGAGTAGCCGGTGGCGGTTTGTGTGGCGTTCCCGTAAGGCATCACGGCTGCGTCGCGCACCCACGGGCGATAGACGCAGAATGTGTTTTTCATAAGATTATTAAATGCCCCTGCGCCGAAAAGGTTTGCGAGCATGAAATAGCCCCAGCGTTTGTTGACGCACAGATAGACAAAAACCATCAGCAAAATCGTGAAATTGCCGATGACGAAATCAGAAACGCTCATCAGGAAAGGCGACAGAACATCGTCAGTCGCCTCTCTAAATCTCTGTAAAGCAAGGAGATAGTCTATGTCAAACATTACTTGTTTTCCATTAGGAATCTCTCTACCTCAATTCCGGCCATCGCGCCTGTGCCGGCTGCTACGATAGCCTGACGGTAAATCCTGTCCTGGCAGTCGCCCGCAGCGAAGATGCCCGGGACGTTGGTAGCTGTTGATTTCGGTTTTGTGATGATGTAACCTTGTTCGTCGAGGTCGAGGATGCCTTTGAAGATGTCGGTTGCCGGGATGCGGCCTATTGCCTCGAAGAATCCGTCAACCATGATTTTGCGTTCCTCGCCGGTTTTGTTGTTATAGACAATTGCGCCTTGTAGCGAGCTCATGAATCCGTTGACTTCGCCGAAGAGTTCCTTGGTGTTGGTATTCCAAAGTACTTCGATTTTCGGATTGTCCAAAACGCGGTGCTGCATGGCTTTCGAGGCACGAAGCACGTCGCGGCGCACGATGAGATACACTTTGTTGCAAAGGTTGGCCAGATATGTGGCGTCTTCGCAGGCCGTGTCGCCGCCGCCGACCACCGCCACGTCTTTGCCACGATAGAAGTAACCATCGCATGTGGCGCAGGCCGAGACGCCGCCGCCTTTGAACTGCTCTTCGCTCTCGAGACCGAGGTAACGCGCCGAAGCACCTGTCGCCACCACGATTGTGTCAGCGAGAAGCTCGTCACCGAAATCCGTTTTGACTCTAAAAGGACGTTGTGTGGCATCGACTTCGATGACGCTGCCGGGACGCATCTCCGTGCCGAAACGTGCGGCCTGACGGCGGATGTCGTCCATCATCGTATTGGCATCGGTGCCATCGGGATAACCCGGAAAGTTTTCAATCTCAGTGGTTTGCGTAAGCTGTCCGCCGGTAATCGGACCTTCATATATCACAGTTTTGATGTCGGCGCGGCCTGTGTAAATCGCTGTCGTGTATCCAGCAGGGCCGGAGCCAAGGATAAGGCATTGAATGTGCTCCATATTAGTTTGAAGTTTGTAAAGTTATAAAATTCGTTAAGTTTCAATATAACTGAAACTTGAAATTTTCGTCTGCAAAAATAGTGAAAAATCTTTAATCAATAAACTTTATTCAAGTTAATAAAAAGCGAATTTTTTATTCATACCACAAAAAACACAGCCGATGTTCACCAATCAATCGTTTTTTAAATTATCTTTGCCGAAATTTTTGAATTCAAAATGGACATATACGACAAACTTACCGCACGGATAGACGAAATCGGGTTCGGATTCCCGAAGTCAATCATCCGTTCCGACAAACGCATCATGAAAGACATCTTCAGCGAGGAGGACTGCGCCGACTATCTGCTGATGGCCGACGGCTACCAGACGGCGAAACAATACGCCGAGCGCAACGGCTTCACCGAGGAGGTCGCCAAGGAAAAACTCGACAGGATGGCGTTCAAAGGCCAGATTTTCCGCCGCCACCGCCTCGAAGGCGACGAGTACGCTCAGCATCCTTTCGTGCTCGGCATCCTCGAATGGCAGGTGAAGAACCCGCGCAACAAATGGCTCGTGCCGCTCTTCTCGTACATCATGACATCGAAATGGGGCAAGCGCATGAGTCAGACGATGCCGTTCTACCGCAGCATTCCGATGCGCAAGGAGTTTGTTGAAGGCGGCGTCGTGATGCCATACGAAGACATCGAACAGGTGCTCGACCGCCACACGAAGTTCGCCGTCGGGACGTGCCTCTGCCGCCTCATGGACAAGATGAAACCAAACAACCCGTGCAACCACCCGATGGAGACCTGCATCATGACCGACGACTACGCCGAATTCTACGTGGAGATCGGCTGCGGACGTTACATCACCAAGGAGGAGACGCTCGCACTTTTACGCGAAGGCGAGAAAGACGGCCGCATCATCAACGTCACCAACTCGCAGGAAGGCGAGAACATCTGCTCATGCTGCGCCTGCGGATGCGGTATGCTCGTGATGAAGAAGATGTTCCCCGGACCGTCGAAAGACCTGTGGGCCAACTACTTCAGCGTCATCGACAGCGAGAAATGCGTGAAGTGCGGCGCGTGCGTGAAGAAATGTCCGTTCGGCATCCTGAAGAAAGCAAAGGACGGAAGCATCAAGATTGACACCGAAAACTGCCTTGGCTGCGGGCTCTGCGTGAGCGTGTGCAAGACGGGGGCTTTAAAGCTCAACAGGAAGCCCGACGACAAGGCCTACACGCCGCCGGAGAAGTACGAAGACGCAATAGAAATCTGGACGAAGAACACGAAGAAGGACTATAAGAGGTTCAAGTAGGGTGAGAGTTTGACACCGAACCCGAGATTACACAAACATCTTTTGCAAAAATCATCTTCCTGAAGTGAGTGATTTATTTTTGAAAACTCATGTCACTAACTTCTTGAAAATAATATTATCTTTGCAAACCTGAAAACAACAAACAAATATGACTGAAAATCAAAAAAATGAAATAATAGAAAGTGGTAAGAATTATTTTCGCACGACAATAATTCCGAATCATTTGAAAAATCTTAATGGCTTGACTTTGAGAAGTTTCAATATCAATCCATTTATAATAAACTATCTGGCTGCTTTTTTATGCGGAAACACGAAGCCTGAATCTTTGGCAAAGGCCTTGGTTTATCCTCGTGTCCTTGGCACAAGTATCAATACGAGTTTCGGTCAAAACATTCAAAATTTCATATCACAAATTGCTGCTGTGGCTGGGAAAGGGTCAGCTATTGAAGGCATTGACATTGAATTTGTTGACGCTATAGATGGAAGAAAGAAATACTGCCAATGCAAAGCAGGACTTCAGACGATAAACAACGATGATGTGGCGACAATTCTCAATCATTTCAAACATTTAATCAACAAGGCACGAATTGACAAGTTGTCCATCAACATTGATGATCTTATTGTTGGCATTCTTTACGGAGAAGGAGAGTTGACATCGTTTTACAGGACAATCAATGCTGCATATCCGGTCTATTGTGGCGCCGAATTTTGGGAGCATCTCACTGGCGACCAAGGCTTTTACAACCGTCTTGCCAAGGCTTTCGGTGAAGTTGTCGAAGAAGATAACATTGATGGCAGTTGTCTTATCATGAATAAGATAGAAGAGATTGCCAAAGAAATAGAAGATAAAGGAGGTATCTGATGACAAGATATTTCACTCAAAGTAATTTCGCCGATATAATGGGCGTTTCCATGGCAACGATGTTGAAATGGGAGAAGAACGGAACTTATCTGCCTGAAAATGTTTGTAATGCAAGAGGTGAGAAACTATACGATGTCATGAAACTGCTTGACATCCCTGAAGTTAAATCGATGGTTGAGTCTAATTGGGATACAGAGATGCAAACCAAACCGCTTCGTGACTTTACTTCCGTTGAATTATTTGCGGGAGCTGGCGGGCTCGCTCTTGGAATGGAAAAAGCAGGATTCAAACACGTACTGCTAAATGAACTTGAAACAAAGGCATGTAAGACATTGCTCCTGAACCGTCCTGATTGGAATGTTGTCGAAGGTGATGTAAGAAACATAGATTTCACTCCTTTGAAAGGGAAAGTTGATTTTGTTTCAGGAGGTTTCCCGTGCCAAGCTTTCTCATACGCAGGGAAAGGTGGTGGTTTCAGCGACACTCGCGGCACCTTGTTTTTTGAACTTGCCCGCGCCGTCAAGGAGATTCAGCCAAAAGTTTTCATGGGAGAAAACGTGAAAGGTCTGACTTCCCATGACAACGGGCAAACGATAGAAACCATCAAAAACACTATTGCAGAACTTGGATACACACTTGTAGAGCCTCGTGTCTTAAAGGCAATCATGTATCAGGTCCCGCAAAAACGTGAACGTCTGATTTTGATTGCAATACGCAACGATATCGCTGACAGGGTGCAATTCCATTGGCCATCTCCATACGAACGTGTTATGACATTACGCGATGCGTTTTACAAAAGTGTCATCTTCAACTCCGATGTCCCAGACTCTGAAGGCGCAAAATATCCGAATAACAAACAAAAAGTTCTTGAACTCGTCCCGCAAGGCGGTGATTGGCGTGACTTGCCTGAAGACATCGCACGTGAATACATGGGCGGAAGTTATCTCCTCGACGGCGGCAAGACTGGCATGGCACGTCGTTTGTCGCTTGATGAGCCGTCATTGACCCTTACATGTTCTCCTTGTCAGAAGCAGACCGAACGATGCCATCCTTTGGAGACACGGCCGCTGAGTGTCCGCGAATATGCGAGAATCCAGACCTTCCCTGATGACTGGCAGTTTTACGGCAGCATGGCTGACAAATATAAACAAATCGGTAATGCTGTACCCGTCAACCTCGCATGGGCGATAGGACGTTCCCTGATTCGTCTTTTCAACGATATTCAGCAAATTATGCCACAAGACACAGCTGACGTGTCAAATGAGGTCATTAAATACAAAAACCTGACATTGTTCGGTTAAAGGTTTCCACTATCTCTTCGTACACTGTATGTTATACCCGATGTTCAAACCGAAAAACACTTCATTCTCACCATAGTCACCAGTCTTCTTGAAATTATCACTGGTCGTAGGTCTGGAATACGTCGCGACTTTGTTGGTGCAAATGCCAACGCTTATCCCCAAGATGATATTCCTCACGTCCATACCAACGCCGAACCTCACATACGTGCCCGCGATTCTTTGAACAGAATACTGTGTCATGCTTTCATTCGTTGGTCCATTAAACTCCTCCGTCGGAATGGCATGACCGACCCTCAAATCATAATACGGACTCGAAAGCCTGTTTTTGAAATAGCCCCTCATGTTGAGATAAAGCGGCAGGAAACTGCCGAAATCCTTCACCTTGTAATAAGCCGCACCACCACCAAGAGAAAACTTCTTGCTGAACTGATAGACGACGGTCAGACTCGCGTCAAGGCTCTTCATGGCATTGACCAGCTTGTCTTCTGTTATCATCGTTCCGCCGAACTCCGGCCTCACAGCTAAGCCTTCCCTGCGCCTCGACGGAAGACTCAACTCCGTCTCTTCAACCAGCTTGTGTTCGTTAAGCACCGTCTCCGTGCCACTTGCATATTTGATTTTAAAGGCATCGACACGGTTCACAATATAAATCGGACTCTCAGGATCACCATACAAAGTATATTTCACCTGCGTCGGATTGACCTCGACGATTTTCGTCTCAATCTCCTCGCCGCTCTGCATGATAAGAATGTCTTGGGCGTTAATCATCAATGATGAAAAGACAATAAATGTGATAAACAGCAACTTTTTCATGGCGTTCAATTTTTGATAATGCGGCAAAGATAATATTTTTTTTGTACATGAAATCTTTTTTATGTGAATCTTTTTTAAAATTTATAGTTTTGCCCTTCACGAAAATTTCGTACTTTTGCAAAATTAATTTTCAAAGGTAAAAAAGTAATGTACGCACTTTTCAGGAAAGAGATAAGTAACTTCCTAAGTTCGCTCATAGGGATAATGGTGGTGGTGGTTTTCCTGCTCATCACCGGGCTTTTCCTCTGGGTTTTCAAGAGCGACTTCAACATCATGACATTCGGCTATGCGACACTCGACAGCCTCTTCATCCTCGCGCCGTGGGTGTTCTTGTTCCTCGTGCCGGCGGTCACGATGCGTTCGTTCGCCGAGGAACGCCGCACCGGCACCATCGAGATGCTGCTCACCAAGCCGCTGTCCGACTGGCAGATCGTCGGGGCGAAATACCTTGCCGGCGTCGCCCTCGTGATACTCGCACTAATCCCCACCTTTATATATTATGTCTCTGTCTCACAACTCGCGATGCCCGTCGGCAACATCGACCACGGCGGCATCTGGGGTTCCTACATCGGACTGTTCTTCCTGAGCGCGACATTCGTCTCAATAGGCGTTTTCTGCAGCTCTGTCACTAACAATCAGATACTTGCGTTCATTCTGTCGGTGTTTCTCTGCGGATTCCTCTACATAGGCTTCGAGTTCATCTACTCAATGGCACTGTTCGGGAAAGTGGATCTTTTCATCCAGCAGCTCGGAATGTCAGCGCATTACAGCTCAATGAGCCGCGGCGTAATCGACACACGTGACCTGATTTATTTCCTCAGCGTGATTGTATTGTTCTTAAGTATGACAAAAATAACATTGTCAAGTCGTAAATGGTAGGAGGCATCATGGAAAACAAGAGGAAAAACATAAAGAGAAACGAGATTCTCTCATTGGTCATCACATTGATAATCATCATCTTGATAAATATCATCGGCTCATTTGTATATACACGTTTCGACCTTACTTCCGAAAAACGTTATACACTTTCCGACAAATCCAAAGAGATTTTAGGCGGCCTCGACGACTACGTTTATTTCCGCGTCTATCTCGAAGGCGATTTCCCGGCAGGGTTCAAAAAACTCCGCAAGGAGACGAAAGAGATGCTCGATGAGTTCCGCGCTTATTCAAAATTCATTGATTATGAATTTATTAACCCTTCGGAAAGCAACGACCCGAACGAACGGCAGGAGACTTACAAAATCCTTTACCAGAACGGCCTGAACTATTACACCGCGACGATGCCGACCAACAACGGCATGCAGCAGATCATGGTGTGGCCCGGCGTCATGGTGAGCTACCGCGAGAAAGAACTCGCCGTTGACCTGCTTTCAGCACAGTCGGGACAAAGTCAGGAGACGATTCTGAACAACTCATCGCAAGACCTTGAATACAAACTCATTAGCGCGATAAAAGAGATTTCAGAGACAAGCAAGGCGAAGGTCGCTTTCGTCGAAGGCCACGGCGAACTTGCCGACATCGAGGTCTATGACATCGCCAAGAGCCTCGCGAAGAAATATTCCATCGACCGCGTCAGCATCGACGGGAAGATGAACTCGCTCACCTACCGCGATTACGACAAAGACAGCAGCGTCGTCGTGCGCACCAACTACGACGCCATCGTGATCGCCAAGCCTACGGAGGCGTTTTCAGAGAAAGACAAATTCATCATCGACCAGTACATCATGTACGGCGGCAAGGTGCTTTGGCTCCTCGACCACGTGAAGGCCGACATGGACAGCCTGCAGAACGCCGAGTCGATGATGGGCGTTACGCTCAACAACAACCTCGACGACCAGCTTTTCGAATACGGAGTGAAACTTAACAACAACCTGCTTTTAGCGTATCCGTGCGCGCAGATCGGTCTCGTGACCGGACAGGGCGCGAACATACAGAGCGCGTTGCTGCCTTGGTATTACTTCCCGCTGCTGAACGCCGCCTCGCAGCATCCTATCGTCAGAAACCTCGAGGCCGTGAAAGCCGACTTCACCGGCTCGTTGGAACCTACGACATCGGCACCGGAAATCCAAAAGATTCCGTTGCTGAAAACGTCAGACTACACAAAAATCTCCTCGGCTCCGGTCTATATCTCGCTCAAGATCCTGAACGACCGTCCCGACCCGAGGATGTTCCCGCAGAAAGGACAGGTCACGGCATATCTCCTCAACGGGAAATTCACCTCGCTTTACGAAAACCGACTTCCGGAAGCGATTGTGGAGTCAAACGAAATAGCCTTCAGAAACGAGAGCGTCCCGACCTCCATGATCGTGGTTGCCGACGGCGACATCGTCAGAAACCAGCTCGCACAACTCGATTATGCGAAGAAAAACAATAAACGCGTCGGCTCGCCGTTACCTTTAGGTTACGACCAATACACGAACAACACATACGGAAACAAGCATTTTGTTGAAAACGCAATAAGCTATCTCGTTGACGGTGAAGGTCTTATAAGCATCAACGCACGTGAGTTGAAGATCAGGATGCTTGACATGAGCAAGATCAACAAGAGCCAGACGACATGGCAGGTCGTGAACGTCGTCCTGCCGAGTGCGATAATGGTTCTGTTCGGATTTGTTTTGGCATACATAAGGAAAAAGAAATATAACAAATAAATGAAAAAGAATACTTTAGCAATCATCATCACAATCGCCTTGATAGTCATCGCCGGCGTTTTGGTTTGGAACAACCGTTACCTCTCCACCATCCACGGCGAGGCATCAGAATTCACGGTCTATGACACGGCATCTATCACGAAACTTTTCTTCGCCGACAAAAGCAACCAGCAGGTTCTGCTTCAAAGAAACGGAAACGGCTGGACTGTTGACGACAAATATCCGGCTTCGCAACGTCTTGTCAACGACATGCTTTACACACTTAACAGATTGAGAGTCAGGATGCCTGTGTCGTTGAAGAAGTCCGACAACGTGATTACCAGAATGGCCGCCAACAACGTGAAAGTGGAGGTTTACCAGATTGTCCCGCGCATCAATTTGTTCAACAGAATTAAACTTTTCAACCACGAGGCGCGTACGAAAGTGTTTTACATTGGCGACGACACGCAAGACAACAACGGGACTTTCGTTCTGAAAGAAGGCGCCGACAAAGCCTATATCGTTCATTTACACGGATTCAGAGGCTTCATAAGCTCACGTTTCTCGGCAAATTGCATGGATTGGCGCGACCATATCGTCTTCAACAGCAAAATGGCCGACATCCAATCTGTCAAACTTGAGATAAACAACGACCCCGCCAATAGTTTTGAAATCACGGAAAACGGCAGGTATCAGTTCTTAATGAAAGATTTGAACGGCAACAGCATTGAATACGACACACTTAGGATTCTGAACCTCATGTCATCTTTCGGTGACGTGCGCTTCGAGTCGTTCCTTTCAGATGTCGAGCAGCACCGCCGCGACTCAATCATCAACTCGCCATTCCAGCAACGGCTCTCATTGACGACAAAAGACGGCCAGACACGCACCATCACGACATTCAGGCTGCTCGCAAATGCCGACATGTACGACTACGACCACAGCGAGCTGGAAGAAAACCCTGAAGTTGAGAAGATCGTCACCGACCCCGACCATCAATATGCCCTGCTCAGTGATGGCAACGAGTTCGTCATGATCCAGAAATTCGTCTTCGGCAAACTCTTGAAACCGGCGGAATATTACAGGCACGACAACATCCAGCCTGTCAAAATCACAACTTTCAAGGAACTTGAAACAATCGAATCAAGATAAGCATGATTTACGACAGAATTGAAAATTTGGAGAGATACAAAGGGCTTCCCGACATCTACGAAGGACTTGTGTTTTTGAAAAATGCGACCGCCGAAACCGAAAAAGGCAAACACCTTATCAATATTAATGTAGTCGCAAATGTGTCGGAAGTCTCAACAGCCGAGACCAATCCTCTTGATTTTGAAGCACATAAAGAGCATCTCGACATTCATTTCCCGTTAAACGGAGAAGAGCGGATTTTGGTCTGCCCTGTTGAAAATCTTGAGCAATATTCAGAATATAATGCCGAGACCGACGCTGTATTCTACAGAAATCCGGGAGCGAAAACTGTGGAAATCACGGTTGGAAACGGGTATTTCGCAGTCCTGTTCCCCAACGACGGGCATGAGCCGCTGCTTTGTGCCGGCAAGCCGGAAAAGATGAAGAAAATCGTCATAAAAGTGAAAATATAATTCACACTTTGAAGAGTGAAAATTTTAGTTTTCAATAATATAGACGCACTTGGCGAGGATTTCATAAATCGTTGCGAGGATTTTCTTCCGGCGTGG
Organism: Bacteroidia bacterium; assembly: GCA_030537295.1. Taxonomy (GTDB): domain Bacteria; phylum Bacteroidota; class Bacteroidia; order Bacteroidales; family F082; genus Limimorpha. The sequence goes on along the minus strand of JAUNNU010000066.1, from coordinate 1,666 downwards.
AGAAAAGACCAGATGCTTAAATATAAATTTCAGAAAGGCCGGATTCAAAACGGTTTGGCGTATGTTTTGTTGGTCAAACTGCTGCGCGATGAATACGGCGATTGCGTTTTGAAAAATCTCCCGGAATTTTCATATAACGACCATGAGAAACCATTTTTGAAAAACTATCCTGAACATTTTTTCAGCATCAGTCATTGCAGGACAGCGGTTGCCGTTGCGTTGGCAGATTCGCCGGTAGGCATTGATATTGAAGACATTACAAGATACAAGGAAAATGTCGCCGCCTACGTCTCCAACGAATTTGAGTTGAAAAAAATCAAAGAAGACTCACATCCCGAAGAAATTTTCATCAGACTCTGGACGCAGAAAGAGGCGGCTTTCAAATACAACGGGACTGGCATCACCGATGACATAAAAAACATCTTGAACAATATTGACTGTCAATTGTTTAGCTATAAATTCGGCAACAAGTTCATTTCAGTTGCAACCAATGAAATCTGTACGGAGGACGTTTTCAGCAACATATTCGTAAATATTGACGACCTTGATTTCATCACTGACAACGGACAACGGAACTGACGCGCAAGAAAGAAAACCCACCTGCGCCAGCCACTTTCAACTTTATAAACTTTCAACTAAACCACTTCCCATTCCACGATGTTCTTCTTCTCGCTCGAAAACGCTACTCCGATGCGGAACAATTTTCTCTTGTCGGCGGCGTACGGCTCGGCGTAACCTTTGTCTTCAATCTGTTTGAGTGCTTCGGCGGCGGTGCCGTCGAGCTTGAACTCAAAGATATAGACGTAGTCTGTGGTCTCAACGATGATGTCGGCCCTGCCGCGCGAGTTCGCCTTTTCCGTCAAGACGGTGTAGCATGATAACAGTCTGAATATCAGATAGAAAGTGTAGTGGTAGTGGCTCTCGTAGCTCCAATCGCGTTGCTGGTAGTTCGCGTCGTACGGAATTGAGGCGAAGAAGCCCGAAAGTGCGTCGCGAAGGTCGTCGAGGCGGCATTCCATCAGCATATACGTCATATCTTGTATCAACGGCTCGGTGCGTGCTTTCTTATGGAAATAATTATTCGCGAGCAATGTCACGAAACCGTCTTTCACCTCCACGTTCGGATAGTCGAGGGTGTATAACGTCTTGAAGCCAAGACCCATCCTGAAACTTTTTATCGTGAGGTAGCCGCTCTGATATATCATTGCCAGAGGGTCTTCGACGTCGGCCTTGTAGTCCATGAAATAGCCGCTGTCGTATTCTCTGCGCAATATCTCCTGCATGTTCGTCTTGTCGCGGTCGAGCAGTTTCACCAAGTATGTCGGAGTACCGGATTTGAACCAATACTCACCGAGTTTCTTGTCATTCAACGCATTCAGCACGCTGTACGGGTTGAAGATGTCGAGCATCTCTTCTCTCAACGACTCTTCGTCCCACATTCCTTCGGAGAAATGGTAGCCGTCGTACTGTCTCTTGAGCAGCAGGTACATTTCGTCTTTCGTGCAGCCGTATTTTTTTGCCATGACTGCAATCTCCTCGTCGAAATAGCTCACGAGTTCGTCTTTCGTGATGCCGCACAAAGCGTCGAACTCGCTCTTCATGCTGATGTCCTCCGGCTGGTTGAAGCCGCTGAACACGCTCACCTGAGAGAACTTCGTCACGCCAG
>JAUNNU010000065.1:10830-16012 GCA_030537295.1 Bacteroidia bacterium | reverse complement strand
GGATTTATCACCTTAACCTGGCAACAAAATGGTCTAAAGAAATAGTAGCGCTATAATATGAAACATATGAAACGATATTGTCTGACTTTGTTGGTCGCCATTGTAACGTTGGCGACCAACGCCCAGCAATGGGAAATAGACTGCAGCGACATTGATGGTTACTTGAATTGGAAAGCTGGTATTATCAATGAAAATGGAGAGGCTGTAATCATTGGCGAATGTGGCCCCGACGCCAACCACTACTTTCCCATAGTAATGCGTGTCACGGAAGATGGCGAATATGATTATCGTATATTTGACACCATCGGAAGCAATGTGAGACTGACCCACGTCGTGCAACAGGAAAACGGAAACTATTTCGCAACGGCAGTAGTACAACCAGATGATCTTGGAGTAGGAGAAAACGTTGTATTTTTGGTTCTCGATTCCGAACTCAACATTGTTAGTATGAAAAGCTATGAGCAGCCGGAGATGGTTCTTGGCCTGAGGGGTGGGCGGTTGATGCTTGACGACGACGGGACAGTCGTGTTTTCATGTGCCTATTGGTATCAATCCACATACGGACAACGGACAAGACCATGCTTCTATCGTTTCGATATGAACGCCGATACTTTATCGTGCAGTTATGTTACGGGAACGTCTCCCGATGGCTATGACTGTTACCAATTGCTGCAAAAACCTGATGACGATGGTTTTGTTGTGCTTGGCGCTAGGTTGAACAACAGATGCTCGCTTTTGATTTACGACTATGACTTCAACTATGTGGATGGTTTCATTTTGTCACCAGCCTTTCGCCAAAGCTTTGAACTTGCCTATTCCGACCATTGGATTTCAGACAATAAACTATTGATAATGGGTCAAATGTGGCCGTATGAGGAATATAGCAAGTGGAATATTGGCATGGCGGAGGTCGGTCTTGATGGGACTTTCCACCGCTGGGACAGGGTTTATCACAAACAAGACACCGCTATACAATCATCGCCCCACTGCATGGCATATGTAAACGACACCACTATATATGGAGGATCATGGTTTTACAAAGTATTAGGCGGGGAGAGCCACGCGAGCGTATGCCTGTATGACACGGACATGGAGTTGCTTGGACGGAAGGAATTCATCGAACCAGAATATGGTGACAAATCAGACTGTTCTTTCGTTCTGCCAATGATGGATGGAAGCTGTCTTGCTGATATATCAACATATTATCTTAATAGTGGATATAAAAATAGCAAACTTATCAAAATGCGGCGCGAGGATTTCAATCCTATACCATGTAGCGTCAGTGAAGTGCCAAAAGAGCAGCTTAGGGCGACAGCATATCCAAATCCAACTCGGGGTGAATTAAATATCGACATCTCCAATTTGTCTCAGAATACTGAAAACCGTGTCAGCATAACAGATATGCAGGGCATAACAAGAATGAGCCGAATAATTCAAGGTTCGGGAAATCTGCTGACAATTGATGTTACGGTGCTTGAAACCGGAGTCTATTTCTATTCGGTTTATAACAGAGAAAAAGAGATTATTAAGGAAAAATTTATAAAAAACTAAATCATGAAAAAAATGAAAAACACAATAAAGTCGACACTTTTAGTGCTACTAACTATTGCATGTACCTATATAGTGAAATCGCAAGCATGCACCGGATACCACAATACAATATCATACCCAGGGACTTCTTCAGCTCTTGGATCTGATAATAATGTATATGGCAGAAATTGTTTTAGGGGACTTCTATAAATTAAACATCTAATAATCAAATAAATATAGCGATAAATTTGCATATGTCAAATACTTTTTGTAACTTTGCATAAAAATTACGAAAATGAAGGCAAAATTCGCACAACTGAAACCAGCAAGTCTCTTTGAGAAAGAAGAAACATTGACCAACTTATCCGCTTTAGGCAACCCATTGGAGCGGTTGGAACAGTATATTGACTTTGAGATGTTCCGCCCCATGCTGGAGGATGCTTTATATAAAAAGGATCGCAAGAGTAACGCCGGTTTATTTGTGAGAAGGGTTTCCGTAACCATCCCTTAACCGATGAACAAAAGGCTAATAATCGCCAAAAATCCAAGACTCGCTGCCGTGTGGAGCATATTTTTGGATTTGAAGAAGGAAGTATGAAAGGTTTGGTCGTGAGGAGTATCGGTTTGATGCGTGCAAAAGCAAATGTCGCATTGACGAGTTTGGTGTATAATATGTTTCGTTTTATCCAGATTGTGCGTTATAAGCCAGAATGGGTAAAAATTTAATAGAGTCATAATGTGCTGAATATCTGTGTATTATGGGAGAATTAATGCGAGAGATATTTGCACATATCAAAAAAAGTTGTAACTTTGCAGTCGATTTCGAAAAAAGAATAGTTAAATCAATATGAGATAGTGCCTGTTTAGGGCGAGCTTTGTCGAATCAGATACAGGGTTCTGCTGATAAGACAAAGAAACTGAATTTATAGAACCCATCTAAAGTAAATTGAGTTATTAATAGACGTTTTGTTAGCACAAGGGAGCGACGATGGTCGTTCCCTTTCGTTTTACTTCACGATCTCATCATTTTTCAAAAACTGGAAAAGCCCCATGAAAACAATGCCTTCGTCGTTCATGTAAGTAGCGATGTCATCGCCGACAATAACGATTTTTTTGAAAGAATCATCAATCTTTCTGAAAGAAGCAAGTTCCTGACTCATCTTTTCTTCGTCGGGCAATGAAAACACCGACTGGATATAATATTTCTCCATTCCGTTGGAAGCTACGAAATCAATCTCATTCTGGACATATTCCGACTTTCCATTGTGAAAAACACGCGATTCAACCACGCCGACATCTACAAGAAAACCACGGATACGAAGTTCATTATAAATCACGTTTTCCATAATATGAGTGATTTCCTGCTGCCGGAAATTCAACTTCGCATTCCTAAGCCCGACATCAACGGAATAGTATTTTTTTATTGATTCATAATACTTTCGTCCCTTTATGTTGTAACGTTTCGCACCTTCAAAAAGAAATGCATCTTCAAGATAGCCAATATATTTAGCGATGGTGTCATTTTCAAGTCTGACTTTTTGGACTGTTTTCAAACTGTTTTGAATTCGCAGTGGGTTGGTGAGAGAACCGATTGCGGAACACAAAGAGTCAACCAAAGATTCAAGTGCCTGCACATTTTTAACATGATAGCGTTCGACGACGTCAGAAAGATAAGTTTTCGCCCATAGTCTCTGGAGATACACAATTTTCTGTTCAGGAGTATGATGGTTTCGTAAAGCCGGCATACCGCCGTAAGTATAATATTCTTTCCAAAGTTCGGCTGCACTTTCATTTCTGTCGGAACAGAACTCCTTGAATGACAACGGATAAACTCTCACTTCATCGCAACGTCCTCTGAAAATTGTGTTAATGTCACTTGATAGAAATTTCGAATTGCTGCCTGTGATATAGACATCAACATTGTCGCGGGCATTTAATCCGTTTACAATGCGTTCAAAACCGTCAACCTCCTGAACCTCATCAAGAAACACGTAATAATTCTCAGTTTCAGAAGTTATTTTTTTGTTCAAGTAAGACTTCAGGGTGTTTGGCTCTCGCAAATCAGATTCGGTAGAAATGTCATCGATGTCAAACGAAACCGAAATGATATTTTTTTCAGGAACGCCATTCTCAATCAGATAATTTCTGAAAATCTTTTTTAAAAGCCACGATTTCCCGGAACGTCTTGAGCCTGTTATCACTTTGATTTCGCCATTATCACGTCTGTTTATCAATTTATCAAGATAAACCTCTCTTCTTATAATAAGATTGTCATCACTCATTTTCATTCGAAATTTTTTGCAAATTTACACAATATTTCGAATAGAGGTTTTTTCAAGAAGAATTTTCTTCACTCCTCTTACAAATTTCCTCTTGACAAAACTTTCATTCTGTTGTATCTTTGCAAATTATTTGCGAAAAAATTAGTAAAACATATTTGAGACAATGAAACTATCTCAGTTCAAATTCAATCTGCCATCAACTCTTATTGCGAGCTATCCGCCGAAGGAGCGTGAAGACGCACGCATGATGGTGCTTCACCGCGACACACAGACAATAGAACACAAGACATTCCGCGACATCCTCGAATACTGCGGCGCGGGGGACCTTTTCGTCCTCAACAACACCAAGGTTTTCCCGGCGCGTCTTTACGGCGAGAAGGAGAAGACGGGTGCGAGAATCGAGGTCATGCTGCTCCGCGAACTCAACCATGAGAGCCGTCTGTGGGACGTCCTCGTTGACCCGGCGCGCAAGATCCGCATCGGCAACAAACTCTATTTCGGCGAGAACGACGAACTCGTGGCTGAAGTCATCGACAACACCACGTCGCGCGGCCGCACGCTGCGTTTCCTCTTCGACGGCACGCACGAAGAGTTCAAGAGAGTCATCATGGGCCTCGGCGAGACACCGCTGCCGAAAGTGCATAACCGTCCGGTAGAACCCGATGATGAGTTCAACTACCAGACCGTCTATGCGAAGGTGGAAGGCTCCGTCGCCGCCCCGACAGCAGGACTGCACTTCAGCAAGATACTCATGAAACGCATGGAGCTCCAGGACGTGAACTTCGCCGAACTGACGCTCCACACGGGCATGGGCAACTTCCGCGAGATAGAAGTGGAAGACCTCACCAAACACAAGACCGACTCCGAAGAGATGTATATCTCACAGGAGACATGCGACGCAGTCAACAACACAAAAGAAGCCGGACACAAAGTGTTCGCCGTCGGCACAACCACACTGAAAGTCATGGAGACGGTGGTGAGCATCACAGGGAAACTCAAGCCGCTCAACGGCTGGACCAACAAGTTCATCTTCCCGCCGTACGACTTCACGACAGCCGACGCGCTCATCACCAACTTCCACCTGCCGAAGTCGCCAATGATGATGGAGGTAGCCGCATTCGCCGGATACGATTTCCTCATGAAAGCATATAAAGAAGCCGTTGCGGAAAAATATAACTTCTTCACCTACGGCGACGCCATGCTTATACTTTGAGGTGATTAGGAGTTTGAGGTAATTAGGTGCCTGTAAGGCACTATTTGAATAACCGAGTACATGGAGGCGAAGCCGACATGTGTCCGGAGACAGGAAAAAAAAGAATATGATAGACATAGACAACATAAATGAAATTTGGCAGACAATTGCCCGTAAC
>JAUNNU010000065.1:0-10820 GCA_030537295.1 Bacteroidia bacterium | reverse complement strand
CGAAGCCGACATGTGCCTGGTAAACAGAAAAAACAAGTCAAATAAAAATAAAAAAATGAATCAAGAAGAATTTTTCAAGAAGATAACGTCACACGCCAAGGAATACGGTTTCATATTCCCTTCGAGTGACATTTACGACGGATTGGCCGCCGTTTACGATTACGGCCAGAATGGTGTCGAACTGAAGAAAAACATCCGCGAATACTGGTGGAAGGCCATGGTGCAGATGCATGAGAACATCGTTGGTCTCGATGCCGCCATCTTCATGCACCCGACGGTGTGGAAGGCCTCCGGCCACGTCGATGCCTTCAACGACCCGATGATCGACAACAAAGACAGCAAGAAACGCTACCGCGCCGATGTCCTCGTCGAGGATTACATGGCGAAGATCGAGGAGAAAATCAACAAGGAAGTCGAGAAAGCCGCTAAACGCTTCGGCGACGCTTTTAACAAGGAGCAGTTTGTAAGCACCAACCCGCGCGTCGTCGAATGGAAGAAGGAGATAGAGGAAATCAGCCACCGTCTCTACGGCGCAATGGAACGCAACGACCTCGATGACATCAAGAAACTCATCGAAGACCTCGGCATCGTGTGCCCTATCAGCGGCACCCGCAACTGGACCGATGTCCGTCAGTTCAACCTGATGTTCGCCACGCAGATCGGCTCGTTGGCGGAAGGCGCGAACACCGTCTATCTGCGTCCCGAGACGGCTCAGGGCATCTTCGTGAATTACCTTAACGTGCAGAAGACCGGTCGCATGAAGGTGCCGTTCGGCATCGCGCAGACCGGCAAGGCGTTCAGAAACGAGATCGTGGCACGTCAGTTCATCTTCAGGATGAGAGAGTTCGAGCAGATGGAGATGCAGTTCTTCGTGCGCCCCGGCACCGAGCTTGAATGGTTCAAGAAATGGAAGGAGGAACGTCTCAACTGGCACCTCGCACTCGGCATCCCGGCGGAGAACTACCGTTTCCACGACCACGAGAAACTCGCGCATTACGCCAACGCCGCCACCGACATCGAGTTCAACTTCCCGTTCGGCTTCAAGGAGCTGGAAGGCGTCCACAGTCGCACCGACTTCGACCTCAGCCGTCACGCCGAATTCTCGGGCAAGAAACTCCAGTATTTCGACCCGGAGACCAACGAGAGTTACACTCCATACGTCATCGAGACGTCAATAGGCCTCGACAGAATGTTCCTCGCCATGTTCAGCTACGCCTACACTGAGGAGAAGCTCGAGGACGGCAGCGAGCGCGTCGTGATGAAGTTCCCTCCGATGCTCGCGCCTTACAAGGTAGCCGTTTTGCCGTTGGTGAAGAAAGACGGCCTTCCGGAGAAAGCCCGCGAGATCATGGACTCGCTGCAATACGACTACATGTGCCAATACGAGGAGAAAGACTCCATCGGAAAGCGTTACAGGAGACAAGACGCTATCGGCACGCCGCTCTGCGTCACCATTGACAATCAGACACTTGAAGACAACACCGTCACCGTCCGCGACCGCGACACCATGGAGCAGGTCCGCGTGAACGCCGACGAACTTCACGGGATTATCAGGAAGAAGATAATGCCGAAGAAGTAGAAAGTTATAAAGTTGAAAAGTTATTGTCGGACAGCAATAGAAAAACCGTGATTTTCAAAGAATCACAGCTGCAAAGTTATATCAAAACGACCGCTTTGTGGGGTATTTTACAAAAATGTTTAAAACAAAACGTGCGGGGCGACGGAAGTCGCCCCGCACTCTCTTAACTCTCATCTCTCACCTATTTCTTCGCCCCGCGTTTTTTCGATGCATTGGCAGGGTCGGCGATGATGTCCATGCAGTCCTGATAACTCAGGTTGTTCGGGTCGTAAGTGCGCGGAATCTTGTAATTCGCCTTTTTGTACGAGATGTAAATTCCGAATCTCCCCTTCAAGACTTTGAGGTCTGCGTCTTCGGGATATGTCGAGACCACGTTGTCGAGGTCGGCCTTGCGTTTTGTCTCGATGATTTCGACGGCGCGTTGGAATGTCACCGTTGACGGGTCATCGAGCTTTGAGAGGCTGTAAAACGCGCTCTTGTGCTTCACATACGGGCCGAAACGTCCGATTGCCACTTGAATCTCTGCGTCTTCGTATTCGCCGAGCGAGCGCGGAAACGCGAACAGGTCCAAAACCTCGTCCAAGGTGATAGTCTCGATGCTCTGGTCTTTGTGCAGCCCCGCGAACTTCGGTTTCTCGTCGGCATCCGTCTCGCCAATCTGAGCCACAGGTCCGAAACGCCCTATCTTCACGAAGACTTTCTTTCCGGAAGTAGGGTCGATGCCGAGGAACTTCTCGCCGCTGAACTTGCCCGAGTTGCCCGATGTCGCCTCGATGTCTTTATGGAAATCCTTGTAGAAATCCTTGATCATGGCGTTCCACTCGCAGCGGCCTTCGGCGATCTTGTCGAATTCCTTTTCAACATTCGCGGTGAAATTATAGTCGATGATTTTCTCGAAATAGTTCATCAGAAACTTGTTGACGAGGATGCCGATGTCGGTCGGGACGAGTTTGGCTTTCTCGAAGCCGATGTTTTCCTTGCCGGTCTTCTCGGTGATTTTATTTTTCTTCAGTGTGAAAATCTTGTAGTTGCGTGTCTCGCCGGTGATATCTTTCTTCTCGACATATTCTCTTTTCTGAATTGTGGAGATTGTCGGGGCATACGTTGAAGGGCGGCCTATTCCGAGTTCTTCCATCTTCTTGACGAGGCTGGCTTCGGTGTAACGGAACGGCTTGCGGGCGTAACGTTGCTGCGCTTCCATCTTGTCAAGTTCAAGCACCAGTCCTTTTTTCATCGGCGGCAGCATGCTGTTGGCGTTCTCGCCGGTCTCGTCATCGACGCTCTCGATATAGACTTTCAGGAATCCGTCGAAGAGGACCACTTCGCCTGACGCCACGAAATCCTTGTCGGAATTGCTCACATCGATGTTCACGACTGTCTTTTCTATCTGAGCATCAGCCATTTGTGAAGCGATGGTACGTTTCCAGATCAGGTCATAGAGACGGCGTTCGTCGGCGGTGCCTTTGATGGTCTGCTGGTCGAGGTATGTCGGGCGGATAGCTTCGTGGGCTTCCTGTGCGCCTTTACTCTTTGTGGTGAACTGGCGCGGTTTCACGTATTGTGCGCCGTAGAGGTTCTCGATTTCCTTCTTGGCCTGTCCCATGGCGAAGGTCGAGAGGTTCACGGAGTCGGTACGCATGTAAGTGATTTTACCTGACTCGTAAAGCTGCTGCGCGATGCGCATGGTGTTACTCACCGAGAGACCGAGCTTACGGCCGGCCTCCTGCTGCAACGTTGACGTGGTGAACGGCGGTGCCGGACATTTCGACAACGGCTTCTTCTCCACCGCTTTTATCGTATAACCCGCTGTTTTGCAGTCTTCAAGGAACTTGACGGCGTCTTCTTCCTTCTCAAAACGCGACGGAAGCTCGGCGAACAGCTGATATTCGTGATTGTCGATGGTGAACGAGAAATTCGCTGTGACACGGTATGCGCTGCTGCTCTGGAAGTTCTTTATCTCGTCTTCGCGTTCCACGATGAGACGCACCGCCACGCTCTGCACACGACCCGCCGAAAGTGCCGGCTTCACCTTTTTCCAGAGAAGCGGCGAAAGCTCGTAACCGACGAGGCGGTCGAGGACACGGCGCGCCTGCTGTGCCGCCACGAGGTCGATGTCAATCTTGCGCGGGTTGTCGATGGCATGAAGCAACGCCGGCTTCGTGATCTCATGGAACACGATGCGGCGGTATTTGTCCTCCGAAAGACCGAGCGTCTCCAACAAATGCCACGAAATAGCCTCTCCCTCGCGGTCCTCATCGGACGCCAGCCACACCATCTCCGCGGCGTTCGCAAGTTTCTTCAATTCAGCGACAACCGCCTTCTTGTCATCCGGAATCTCATACACCGGCTGAAAACTGTTCTCCACATCCAGACTCAGATTTGACTTGCTCAAATCCCTGACATGACCTATACTCGCTTTAACTGTAAACTCCTTTCCCAGAAATCCCTCGATTGTCTTTGCCTTCGACGGAGACTCAACGATAACAAGATTTTTTACCATAATATTCAATTTATAATGTTAATGCGTAGGCCGGTAAAAGCCTTACACCTTTATAATAATGAGTCGCAAACAAGCTTCTCATACGATTTTTTTCGCGTGCAAAATTACTACAATAAAATTTTAAGTTCGACAAAAATTTTAAAAAAAATTTAAAGTTTATTGATTATCAATGATTTAAAAATAATTATTACTTAATTTTTTAATATTTTAACCTTAAAAACCTTTCCGATTCACCCGAAAATTGTCTGTCGGATTTACTTTTCACGTACAATAATTCAAACATCCGTGTGACTCGTGAAATTCGTCTTTTGCAGTTACTTTACAAACTTTTGAACTTTTTTACTATTTTTGCAGTTTCAAAATAAAGATTTGTGTATCAACGAAAGATGAAACATTCAATTTTATTATCGTTTCTGTTGCTTCTGACGGCGTGCATTTCCTGCGGAAACAAGGATTCCGCCGGAGAAAAATCGCATTATGTCATCGCTTCGTTACGCGGGCCGTCGTCGCTCGGAATGCTTTATCTCATTGACAGTCTTGATAATACAGAAGATGCCACTTTTGAAATCGAGATTCTCAACGAGCCTCTTCAGGTGCGTAAGATGATGCTCGACGGCAGTGCTGACTTCGCTGTTCTGCCCACCACGATGGCTGCGCTTCTGTATAACAAAGGTGTTGACTACCGGCTTGAGGCCATCTCGACCTGGGGGACGCTTTACCTTTGCGGAAATGACACGACGCTTCGTTCATGGAACGACTTGAAAGACAACAAGATATACCTGATGGCGAAGAACATGACACCCGATGTCCTCTTCCGTCATCTCTTGGAAAGAAACGGACTCGAACCTTACAGCGATGTCGAGCTTGACTACCGTTTCCCGAATCACATCGACCTCGCCACTGCCACCGCCGCCGGACTCACGACGATGAGCGTGCTTTCAGAGCCGTATCTCAGCTACGCCCTGCTGAAAAATCCGAATCTCCATATCATGATGAGCCTTCACGACGAATGGTTGAAGATCCACGGCTTCGAGATGCCCGAAACGGCTTTCATCTGCAAGGGCGAAATCTCTGAAAATGACAGACAACTCGTTGATAATGTTGTGAATATATATAAGAAATCTGTCGATAAGGTTAATGAAAACATCGACGAGGCCGCCGCTCTCGCCGTGAAATATCAAATCATCGCCGACACCGTGGCGGCAAAGAACTCCATCCCGCGCTCAAACCTGAAAGTGGTGCGTGCTGATGAAGCCAAAGACTTGGTTGTCAATTATTTGGATGTTTTTTATAAGATGGATTCGTTGATAATAGGAGGAAAGATGCCGGATGAGAAGTTCTACTAAAAACATTATCGTTATCGCCTCCGTCGCGGTGCTGCTGGTTCTATGGGAAGTTGCGGCGTTGTGCATCGGGTCCGAAAATGTCATGCCGGGTCCGTGGGCGACATTGGTGGCGACGATTAAGTTATTCGGGCAGAAAAACTTCGTTCTCGTTGTTTTCTCGACGATATTACGCGGCATCGTCAGTTTCGTGATCGCCGTTGTCTTGGGTGTCGCGCTCGGCATCGTCGCCGGGCTGCATGAGGGTTTCGATGCGTTCATGAAACCGTGGATCGTGGTGATGCGCTCAACGCCCGTCGTGGCATTCGTGCTGCTCGCATTGATTTGGTTTTCAAGGTCAACGGCGGTTTTCATCGGGGTGCTGACGATGTTCCCGATTATCTTTACGAACATCGTTGCCGGCATCCGCAACGTTGACGTGAAACTCATCGAGATGGCGAGGTTTTACAAGGTACGGCGGCGGAGTGTCATAAGAAACGTTTACGTCCCGTCCATCGCGCCGTTCATGGTGAGCGGCATCTCAAGTGCGGTCGGGATCGGCTGGCGCGCCATCATCGTGGGTGAGGTCTTGAGCCAGCCGCGTTACGGCATCGGAGGCAGCCTGCAACTCGCACAGATGCAGATGAACGTCGAAGTGCTCATCGCCTGGACCATCATCGCCGTGTTGCTCGGCGCACTTTTTGAAAAAATCATCAGACTCATTGAAAATGTTACAGTTAAACGACATATATAAAAACTTCAACGGCAACGTCGTCTATTCGGGTTTCGGTCTTGAAATCCGCGAAGGCGTCACGACAGGAATACTCGGTCCGTCGGGCTGCGGGAAGACAACGTTGCTCAACATGCTCGGCGGCGTGCTGAAACCCGACAAAGGCGAAATCAGCGGCGTTGACGGAAAGACGTTTTCGTACATTTTTCAGGAACCGCGGCTCCTGCCGTGGAAAACGGTCAGACAAAATATCGAATTTGTCCTTGAAAAATATTACGCCAAAGATTCAAGAGACCGCATCGCCGAGATTTGTGATTTCTACCTGCAACTTGTTGACCTTCATGGCTTTGCAGATTATTATCCATCACAGTTGAGCGGCGGAATGAGTCAGCGTGTTTCGGTGGCGAGAGCATTCGCGGTGCCTTCCGACATCATCCTGATGGACGAGCCTTTCGGCGGAATTGACATCAATCTGAAGAAAAATATCATTGAAAAATTTCTCAAAATATGCGAGAACGACAGAAGAACCGTTGTCCATGTCACCCATGATGTTGACGAAGCTCTCGCAATGAGCGACGATATTTTCGTCCTTAGCAAGTCGCCGGTGAAGGTTGTTTTTGAGAAAAAAAACATAAAAAAGGAGAATCTCACGACATTGAAAGACGCTGTCATCGGCAACCTTTAAATTTCTTTAAAAAAGTTTCCGTTTTATTCAAAAAAAATGCTTAATTTTGTATGCTTATTTTTGACTACAAAAAAATACAAATAAAATGGACAAAACGAAGGTATTATTTATCCACCAAGAAATCACGCCTTATCTGAAAGAGACACCGATGTCATTGATTGGCAGATACTTACCGCAGGGGATTCAGGAGAGAGGAAAAGAGATACGCATTTTCATGCCACGTTTCGGCAATGTCAACGAGCGCCGCAACCAGCTGCACGAGGTCATCAGACTTTCCGGCATGAACATGATCATTAACGACACTGACCATCCTTTGATTATCAAAGTCGCGTCGATTCAAAAGGCAAGGATTCAGATATATTTCATTGACAATGATGACTTCTTCACAAGGAGGAAATTCACCATCGCCGACAGGAACGAGGATTTCTATGAGGATAATGATGACCGTACCATTTTCTTCTCGCGCGGGGTCATTGAGACCGTGAAGAAGCTGAATTGGCCGCCCGACATCATACACTGCCACGGCTGGATTACTTCGCTTGTCCCACTTTACATCAAACGCGCCTTCAAAGACAACCCGCTGTTCAGCGATTCAAAGATTGTTTATTCGGTATATGATGATGATTTTGAAAGTGTTTTCCGCAAAGGATACGACAAGAAACTCAAGATGCCCGGAATCATAGCGAAAGAGATAAAATTCCTGAAGAACCCGACTTACGCCAACATCCAGAAATCAGCACTTGACTTCGCCGACGGCATCGTCTTCGCAAGTCAGAAAATCAACCCGGATGTCGAAACATACGCCAGAATGTTAAATAAACCGATTCTTGAATACCAAGGCGAGGAAAATTACGTTGATGCGTATAACGAATTTTATGATAAGATAAAGGAACTATGACAAAACTTCGCACATTAGCATTAACATTGGTTATTGCTTTGGTCGGCTTTACATCATGCAAGAAAACCACGACGGAGATAGGCTCTAACCTTCAGCCGAACTCCAGCTACATCAAGGTTTTCTCGTCAAATAACCGCGACATCATCGCCAACACGCAACATGTTGATTCCCTTCTCACAAGCACCTCGACGTCATTGCTCGTAGGCAATATGTATGACCAGATATTCGGAAGCACGAACCTTCAGACATACACACAGTTCTCGCCATCCGTCACAGGGCAGGAATGGGGCACCGCCGCCGTCGCCGACTCCATCGTCCTTCAGCTGTGCTACAACGGTTATTACGGCGATACTACGACGACACAGAGGTTCGTTGTCAGGGAATTGAGCGAAGGCTTCAACGACTCGACGAGTTATTATTCAAACACCGTGCTTCAGACAAAGGACGAAATCCTTGCAGACTACACCTTCCAGCCGCATCCGATGACGTTCAGCAACATCGACGATGACTCGCTCACAAAAGCGGTTCTCCGCATCCCGCTTGCCACGAGCCTCGGACAGTCATTCATTGATAATCAAGATAAATTCCTTTCCAATGAGGATTTCATCGAGTTTTTCAAAGGCGTGAACATCGTAGCGGAGGACATGCCCGGAAAAGGTTCCGTGTGTTTCTTTGAAGCGACAAACAGCTACACTTACATCAGGCTTTATTATCACAACGCGACCGACACCCTGACGTACGACTTCACCATCACTTCGGCTAACCATCACTTCGGCAATTTCAGCCACGACTACGAGGCCGCCGTCGCCCCGATAAAATTCAACGACTCGGTTGACAACCGGTATCTTTATGTGCAAGGTGTCGCCGGTGTCATGAGCTGGATCAAGTTCCCGAACATCGCCGAATGGGCGAAGTCGTTGAACACCAATGTCTTGGTGAATGAGGCGAAGCTCGTGCTGACAGGTGCGCCGGCAGCGGTCTTCGGTGCTGTCAACGACACGGCGGTCTTCACGCCTCCGGTACAACTCATCATCGCCAAGAGAACCGGCGACGGAACATACCAAATCCTCGATGACCAATATGTCAGCGCAGGTTATTTCGGAGGACAGTATAACGAAAACGGGACGGTCTCGTTCAGGCTGAACAGATACGTGCAAGACCTCATCCTCGCCGGCCCGGAGAAGGAAAACCTCGGCCTTTACATCTTCGTGAACACCGGCGCATACGTCCCGCGCCGCTGGGTCTTCAACGGCCCCGACTACGCCGACACCACACGCTCTATACGATTGGAACTCACATATTCCACAATAACAACAGATTAACAACAAACACCGAAACATCATGAAAAAATTATTTTTAATACTTTGCGTTTTATTAGGTATGACAGCACAAGCACAAAAAGAGACAAAGGTCTTGATCAAGACCAACCAAGGCGACATTACGGTGAAGCTTTATGACGACACGCCGTTGCATCGCGACAATTTCATCAAATTGGTCAACGAAGGATGGTTCACTGGCTCGCCGTTCCACCGCGTCATCAAAGATTTCATGATTCAAGGCGGTCAGAATGCCGACGGACGCGTTGACCCCGGATACACGATTCCGGCTGAAATCAAGTCAAACCACTATCATTTCAAAGGTGCGCTCGCGGCGGCACGCATGGGCGACCAGGTGAATCCGAAAAAGAACTCAAGCGGCTCACAATTCTATATCGTACAGGGCAATGTCTTTACAACCCAGCAACTTGAGAGATTCAGAGACTACTACGGCAAGACTTTCACCAAAGCCATGGTTGACGTTTACACGACAAAAGGCGGCACGCCTCACCTCGACGGCGACTACACCGTTTTTGGGGAAGTGGTCGAAGGACTTGAAGTCGTTGACAAAATCGCGGCTGTCAAGACCGGCTACATGGATGTCCCTGTCGAACCGGTGAAAATCATCTCGGCTGAAATCATAAACAAATAAGCACCTTTATAACCGCGAGCGGTTACATATCAGTAACAAAAGAAAGACAATAAGTTACACATCAGTATGAAAGAAAAAATTGAACAGATATTGACGGAAGTGAAATCGTTCCGCGCCGAGAGCAAGGAGGCGTTGGAGAACTTCCGTATTGCTTATCTCAGCAAAAAAGGCATCATCACGGCTCTTTTCAGCGATTTCAAGCAGGTCGCGCCGGAGATGCGCAAGGAAGTAGGCATGAAACTGAATGAACTGAAAAACGCGGTTCAGGAAGTTCTTGAAGAACAACAGAAACAGTTTGAGACACAGTCGAATACTAACAACGACATCGACCTCACGCTTCCTGTCGAGATGTTGAATGGTTCGCGCCATCCGCTTTCAATCGTGCGCAACGAGATCAACGACATCTTCAAACGCCTCGGTTTCGTCATCGCTGAAGGTCCGGAGATTGAAGACGACTTCCACGTCTTCTCGGCCTTGAACTTCCCGCCCGACCACCCGGCACGCGACATGCAGGACACGTTTTTCGTGACGAAATCGCCGGATGTCGTCCTCCGCACGCACACCTCAAGTGTTCAGGTTCGCGTCATGGAACAAGGTAAGTTGCCTATCCGTATCATAGCTCCCGGAAGAGTGTTCAGAAACGAGGCGATCTCGGCGCGTGCGCACTGCATCTTCCACCAGATTGAAGGTCTTTACATCGACAAGAACGTGTCGTTCGCCGACTTGAAACAGACACTTTATCATTTCGTCCAGGAATATTTCGGTGAAGGTACGAAAGTGCGTTTCCGCCCATCGTATTTCCCGTTTACGGAGACATCGGCGGAGATGGACATCTCATGCAACATTTGCGGAGGCGAAGGCTGCAACATCTGCAAACACACGGGCTGGGTCGAAATCCTCGGCTGCGGCATCTGTGACCCTAACATCCTGAAAGCCTGCAACATAGATCCGGAAGAATACACCGGCTTTGCATTCGGCATGGGCATAGAACGCATAGCGATGCTCAAATATCAAATCAACGACCTCAGAATGTTCTTCGAAAACGACCTCAGGTTCCTGGAACAGTTCGAACAAGCCTGAATTTAGTTAAAAGTTAAAAGAGTAGAGAGTAGAGAGTAGAGTTAAGAGAGAGAGCTGG
>JAUNNU010000064.1 GCA_030537295.1 Bacteroidia bacterium | reverse complement strand
ATCAATCTCGCCATTTTTTTCAGGGCGTTTTTAGCAATTGTGTCGCAGTTCGTGAGCAAGGTTTACATGCCGCTTTTAGATATTTTGCTTGGGTACGGCGGTCTCGCCACCATCGGCTATCTGTGGGGGCATTATACGATTTATGAAGGTTTCGGATCGTACCCGATACATCCTCTGTTTACGATAATTTTGCCGATTTATCTGTTGATTTGGCTTATAACGTCTTATTTTTCAGGCGGTTATGATAAGCCGTATAAAATTGCAAATTCCGTCGGCGGCGTGATGATCGGGAGCGTCTTGGTGCTTGTATTTTACGCTCTTCTGCCAGAAGGCCTGCGTTTCTCGCGTGCGCTCATTCTTTTCGGAATGATATGGATGGCGGTGGCGGTAAGTGTCACGAGAAGCATCGGGTATTTTCTCAAACTTACTGATTTCCAATATGGTAAGAATGCGAAGAAACGTTTCTTGGTGATTGGAAACGAAGATGAGGCACGTCGCGTCGAGCAACTCCTTAAAAGCACGTCGATAAAACCTGATTTCGTCGGTTTGGTCACTCCTGACGAGAATTATGACGTCCCGGAAAATTACCTCGGAAACATCTGTCAGGTGCCGGATATCATTGAGATTTATAAGATTACGGAAATTATTTTCTGCTCTAAAGACATAACGCATCAGAATATCATCGACAAAATGGTGCAGTGGCATGCACCGAATCTCGATTACAAGATTGCGCCGGAAGACACGCTTTCAATCATAGGCAGCAACTCGATAAATACACGCGGCGATTTATATACCGTTGATATTCGCACAATTAACACTGCCCAGAACAGAAGAAAGAAACATCTTTTTGATTTCATGGTCTCGTTGTCCGGTGTCATTTTCTGGATTTTCATCGCATGGTTCATAAATAAACCGGCCGAATTTCTGAAGAATTGCTTTAAAGTCCTTATCGGAAAGTATTCATGGGTCGGATATTGCAAGGTCGGGAATAGTGACAGCCTGAAACTCCCCGAAATAAAAGAAGGAATTTATGATTTGGCTTCAAATTTGAAAGATGAGATTGACGATGAATCGCGTGCGCAGCTAAATGTCATGTATGCCCGCGATTACACGGTTTCGAAAGATTTTAATATATTGCAAAGAACGTTGCTGAAACGCTGATTTTTTGTAATTTTGCAAACTGAAAAAAAGAAAATTTTTATATCATGTTAAATAGAAGGTTTTTGAGAATCAAGGTGTTACAAGCACTTTACGCTTATCTTGAAGCTGGTGACACGAATGTGACGAATGGAATTAAGAATTTGCTCGAAAGTATAGACAAGTTACAGGAGCTTTTCGTGTGGCAGCTGTCGTTTCTCGTTGAGACAAAACGATTTGCCGACAACAAAATTACTGATAACAAACACAAATTTATTCCGACATACGAGGATCTGCATCCGAATATGAGATATGTCGAGAACCGCGTCATCAATGCTATTGAAAACAACAAGGATTTCCAGAAGAAAGAGGCTGCATATTGCATCAACTGGGGCGGAATGGGCAGCGAAGTGGTGAAAAACTACTACAATATCATGCGCGAAACGGAGGAATATAAGGCTTATATGTCTGACAAAGTTGATAATTGGGAACACGACAAGAAGTTTCTCGCGACAATGATAGAGGCGTATTACGCTGATTTAGAAGTGCTTCAGGATTTTTATGAAGAAAAGAGCATATATTTCTGCGATGATTATCATCTTGTCTCATCAATACTTCTGAAATATTTGAATGAACTGAAAAAATTAGATGTCGATACTAAACTTCCTACAATTTACAAAACTGAAAACGATGAAGTCAATATTGACGAGGAGTTTGTGAAGAAACTTTTCCGCGAGACATTGAGACATGGCGACGAATTCGGCCAGATGATTGCAGAAAACACGAATAACTGGGAGAAAGAACGTATCTGCGTCATGGATATGATTATCATGAAAATGGCGATTACGGAATTGGTATGTTTCTCCGAGGTTCCTGTGAAAGTCACCATGAACGAATACATTGAGATTTCGAAATATTTCAGCACCCCGAAGAGCAAAAACTTTATCAACGGACTTCTCGACCGACTTCTCAAGAAGATGACAGAGGAAGGGAAGATTGAAAAAAAAGGTCTCGGACTGCTTGAAAAATAATAAAATAACAAAATTGTCGTTGTCTAAAAAAATGTTGCTTGTGAACAAAAGATTACTTCTGATAATATCCCTGTTTTTGCTCCTTGTTACTGATATTCAAGGACAAACGACAAACGGAGCCTATGGTTTCATGGATGCCACGAACTCGGCGAGGGTTGCGGCGCTCGGTGGTACGATACTCCCGATTTACGATTCTACTGACGTGCAGCTTGGAATTTACAATCCGTCCATTATTAATAAAGGTATGCATAACGCCTTGGCTCTGTCGTATGTGAATTATTATGCAGGATCTAATTTCGCGACCGCACAGTATGCGAGGAACTTTGAAAAAGCCGGTACTTTCGTCGGCACAGTCCAGTTCAACAGTTTCGGAAATATGGAATACGCCGATGAAAGCGGAAACCTCACCGGCGGGACGTTCTCGGCATCCGATTATCTTTTCACATTCGGCTGGGGTCGCCAGCTGACTCCGCACTGGAGCATCGGCGCCAACCTGAAATTCGGCGGCATTCAATATGAAAGCTATCATACTTTCGCATTGGCCGTCGATGTGGCCGGTCATTACAGAACCGACAAAGGCTGGATGTTCACCGTCGGCGCAAGGAACATCGGAGTCGAGGCGTATAACAATCTCCCCGGCGATAAAAACAAACTTCCGTTCCATCTGTCACTCGGAGCCGCAAAGAGATTGGATCACGTACCGTTCTTGTTTTCAATAACTTACGATAATATCCAAAAATGGGATTTGACATACGACGACCCGCTTGACCTTGACGGGAACTACGATCCGATGACGGGTGAATACAATGAAAAGAAAGGTTTCGGGAAATTCGCCGACAATTTCATGAGGCACATTGTGTTTGGCGGCGAGATTTATGTCGGCAGATATGTTGTTTTGAGACTCGGCTTCAATTACGGCAGCCGTCAGAACCTAAAAACACCGACAAAGAAAGGAATGTGCGGCTTCTCATACGGTTTCGGTGTCAATATCTGGAAGTTCACAATCAACTATTCACGCTCGGAAATGCACATCTATGGCTCCCCGAATTATATAACGATTACTACAAATCTCGACCGTTTTATCAAGGGGGTGAAATAATGTTTCTCCAGGAACTCAAACTCGCGAATTTTAAAAATATCGAATCCGCTGACATCAAGTTTTCGGACAAGATAAACTGTTTCGTGGGGCTTAACGGAGCCGGGAAAACGAACGTCCTCGATTCCATCTATTATCTCGCATTCTGCAAAAGTTATTTTGTGAACACCGACAGGCAGAATATCCGTCACGGTGAAGATTTCTTCGCCATTCATGGTGATTTTCAGACAGATACGGAAGAACTTCAGACAATTTCATGTGTGCAGAAAGGAGATGCCAAGAAGTCGTTTAAATGCAATAAGAAAGAATATGAGCGTTTGGCCGACCACATTGGAAAGATTCCGCTCGTAATGATTTCGCCTTACGACCGCGACTTGATAAACGGTGGCAGTGAGCTCCGCCGCAAGTTCATAGATGGTGTCATTTCACAGTTTGACGCTTCGTATCTCAATGATTTACTGCAATATAATAAGGCGTTGTTGCAACGAAACACGCAGCTGAAGTCGTTTTTCGAGAACCGTTATTTCGACATGAGTCTCCTCTCGTTGTGGGACGACCAGTTAGTGCGCTACGCAAAGCCGATTTTTGAGAAGAGAAAAGAATTTCTCGAAGGCTTCATGCCGATTTTCCAGAAATATTATGACATCGTATCCGGCACTTCCGAGAAAGTTGACATCGTTTACGAAAGCACGTTGGCGGAAAAACCATTTGAGCAGCTTTTGGCGGAAAGCCTCGAAAAAGACAAATATTCATCTTATACAAATGTCGGTATTCATAAAGATGACCTGACTTTTGTCATTGACAATCATCCTGTTAAGAAATTCGGTTCGCAAGGGCAACAGAAATCGTTTGTGGTTGCGGTCAAGTTGGCGCAATTCGATTATAACTACAAAAAAGTCGGTTACAAGCCTATTCTACTTCTTGACGACATCTTTGACAAACTTGACGACAACAGGGTGGCGCAGCTTGTGAAACTCGTTGCCGATGACTATTTTGGGCAGGTTTTTATCACTGATACTCAACGACATAGAATACAATATCTTTTAGATAACATTGACGGGAATCATAAGATTTTTGAAATGGAGCAGGGGAGGGTGAAAAACGATGAGTGATCCTAATTTGAGCATGGTCGGCGACCTGATCAAGGCGTTTTATCATGAGAATAATCGCGACAACGCATTGGCTGAGCAGAAGATTCTTGATTCGTGGAAAGATGTCGTCGGCGATTTCATCGCGTCGCATACGTTGAAAACGAGCATTTCAAACGGTGTCTTGTACGTCAAAGTTGACGCTGATTCGTTGAGAAATGAGCTTATTTTTTCAAAATCTGTCATTTTTGAAAAACTGAATAATTGCGTAGGAACAGAAATTTTAAAAGATATTATTATCAGGTAAAGAAAAATTTCTTATCTTTGCACCTGATTTTGGCTGGAAATCAGCTGATTTTGGATTTAAAATAAAGAAATTCAATAACTTATATAAATTTTTGATATATGATTAATTCACAAGACATTAAGATCGGAAGCTGCATTAGAATGGATGGCAAGCTTTATTTTTGCATTGATTTCCAACACGTGAAACCAGGCAAAGGTAACACCATCATGCGTATAAAACTGAAGAGCATTGTTGACGGCCGCACTTTGGAACGTCGTTTCGACATCGGTGAGAAACTTGAAGACGTGCGCGTTGAACACCGTCAGTATCAATATCTTTACAAAGAAGGTGAAGATTATATTTTCATGAATCAGGAAGATTACGAGCAGATTCCTCTTATCAAGGATCTTATCACAGGTGTTGATTTCCTTAAGGAAAGTGACGTTTGCGATGTCGTTTTTGATACATCGGAGAATAATGTCCTTTATGCTGAACTTCCGCCAAAGACGGTTCTTGAAATCACGCATACTGAACCTGGAGAAAAAGGCAATACGGCTACAAATGCAATGAAAGACGCTATCGTTGAGACAGGTGCTTCAATCAGAGTGCCGTTGTTCATCAACACAGGCGACAAGGTTAGAGTTGACACTCGTACCGGTGACTATTGCGAAAGAGTTGAAAAAGCAAAAGAATAGAAAATGAGAATAGAGCCGAACACGACGCTTAAGTGTGTTGCCGATTTCATCGGAGCGACCAAGATGATTGGTGATCCGAACTTTGTGATCTCAGGGCTTAATGAGATTCACGAGGTGGAGGCTGGCGACATCACTTTCGTCGATCATCCCAAATATTACAACAAGGCGCTTAATTCGGCGGCGACGACAATAATCATCAACACTGACCAGGTCGAATGTCCTGAAGGCAAGGCTCTTCTCGTGCATGACCGCCCGTTTGATGCTTTCAATAAACTTATCATGTCGTACCGCAGGTTCGAGCCGGCGACAGCGATGGTAAGTCCGAAAGCTGAAATCGGCGAAGGTACAATCATCGAGCCGGGCGCGTTCGTCGCTGACCATGTGAAAATCGGCAAGAATTGCATCATCCACCCTAATGTCACTATTTACAATCATGTAGTGATTGGCGACAACGTGATTATTCAGAGTGGGTGCGTCATTGGTGCTGATGCGTGTTATTTCCAGCGTCGTAAAGACGGTTTCGTGAAGTTCGAGTCGTGCGGCCGTGTCGTCATCGAAGACGATGTCGAACTCGGTGCCTTGTGCGCCGTTGACATCGGAGTCACCAGCGATACAATTGTCGGTAAAGGCACCAAGACGGATAACCATGTGCAGATCGGACATGATGCGAAAATCGGCAAACATTGCTTCCTCGGTGCTCATTGCGCCATCGGTGGCGTGTCGAGACTGAAAGACAACGTCTCCGTCTGGTCGATGGCCGCCGTCAACAAAGACCTCGTCATCGCTGAAGGCACTACCGTCCTTGCATATTCGGCTGTTGACAAAGACACAGTTGAGAACACGACTTATTTTGGCATTCCGGCCGATGAAGCCCGCAAGAAATGGAAAGAGATGGCATGCGTCAGGATGCTGCCGGAAGCACTTAAGAAAATGAAATAGTTTTTAATGACTAAGATAAGAACCGAGATGCCATAAAGTGGTGTCTCGGTTTTGTTTTTAACTCTAATTCAAACGCTATCAGTTCGGCGATATGGTGTGGAGTATGGTTCTGGATTTTGATGTTTATCATTAATCAAAACAGAACGGACTTTATTACAAAATCCGTTCTGTTTTAGACTATTGTTGTCGGTGATAGTCAATTATTTACCAACTGACTTCCTGACGTTTCAACGGCATCGTCATGCATCTGGCACCGCCGCCGCCGCGCGACAGCTCGTTGCCCAGGAATGCCACAACGCAACGCTGGTAGTCGTCAACGTTCTTCTTTCCGGAGGCGACGTCGGCGGCATCGAGAATCGTAAAGCCGTTCTGACCTAATGCGTTAATCGTGTTGTAGTTACGAGCGTAACCCAAAACTTTGCCTGGAGCGAAGGCGAAGAAGTTGGCTCCGCTGTGCCACTGCTCGCGTGCTCCGGCGTATTCGTTGTCGCCGCCGCAAAAGACAGGTTCGAGGTTCATGCCGAGTTTGCGCAACGCCTCTATAATATTCGTCTCTTCGGTAATCTTCGTGTAATCGTGATCCTTGACCTCGATATGTAAAGTCTTGAATTTGTCATTCATTATCACGGGCTTGAATGCCATGCAACGGTCTTTGTCGAGCAAAGTGAACACCATGTCAAGATGTATGAATGAATCCGGAGTGAGCGGGAGCTGCTGCATGATGAGGTGACGGACACCGCCGAGGCATCTGAGATGTTCCACCATGGCATCAATACCTTCGCGGCTCGTGCGTGCACCGCATCCGCTCAAGATGATGTCGTGACGTGCGATTTCAACATCGCCGCCTTCAACGGATCCAAGCCCGTTCATGCTGTAATGCTCGATGGGATGGACCGCTTTTGTGTCGATAATGGTTGAATTGTTGAAGATAGCATCGAGAATCAATGTCTCGCGGTCGCGTACCGTCGTCGCCATCTTGCTGATCATCACGTTGTTGTACATCGTGAACGATGCATCCCTCATGAAAAACAGATTCGGAATGGGAGGGAAGAGGAAACGCTCTGAAAAGTTGCTGTTGTCGTATCCTTCAATGAGTACACGCGCCAACTCCTCGACACTGAATTCATTGAACAACTCAATGAAATACTGAAGGTTCTCTCTCTCGCAAATCTTTTGGATGAGGTCTTTGCGAATTTCAGGTTTGTTGAGTATGTCAATGAGTAAGTCTTTGAAATACAAAACGTTCGTCACCTTCTTCAAGGTTCCTTCAAAGTTTTTGTAGTTTTCCTGAGCTTCCTGATAATTTAAAATGTCGCTGAAAAGGAATTTGTGGGCATTTTCTGGTGTCATATTTTCTATCTCACGACCTGGAGCGTGCAATATGACATGTTCAAGTTTTCCAATCTCTGATTCAACACAAGGTTTTATACATCGGAAATAATCCATAAAAATTTTTTTCGTTCAACAATAAGGGCTTTCACACCCCGTAAATTTCAACTTGCAAAATTACAAAAAAAATCCATTTTTCATTTAAAAACGAAAAACTTTTTTCATCACTTTTCGACCTCAATCACCTACACACCTCAAGTTCCTAATAAAGTTCAATGAACTCGTATCCGTTTCCCATTGCATCGAGGAACTTTATGAAATCGTCCTTCTTTATTACGCATGTTGCGGTGTTGTCATTCGGATGGAAACTCAAGCGTTCGGCATTGAGCAGATTCTTGTCAATGTACAGATACACATGATGTTCCACGTCGTTGATGATGCCGAAAGGGGAGACGCTGCCCGGCTTCAGACCGAGATACTTGTCCATTCTCGCCTCTGATGCGAAACTCAGTTTTCCCTGATGAAGTCGATGCTCCAAATCATGAATTGCCATCTGCTGCATACATTCAAAAATCACGAGATAATGGCGGTCGCCTTTGTGATTTCGGAAAAATAGATTCTTGCAATGTGTAGAATCAAATTCCTTCCAGTAATTTATCGCTTCTTCGATGGTCGGAATCGGCGGGTGAAAATGAATGTCAAAAGGGATGTTCAATTCATTAAGTTTGTCAACGACTTTGCGCTGACGTTCTGATAGTTCGTGGTTTACTGTTGTCATTGTAAATGTCAAAAGATAGACGACTCACCCAAATTATCGGATGAGCCGTCTTGAAATGAAAAGGAAACTATTTAAAAATCTCTTTTATTCCGCCTATTGAACCGAGAAGGTTTGTGGCTTCGTATGGCAGATAAACTGTCTTGTTGTCCTTGCCGCTTGTCATCTCTTTCAATGTCTCGATGTATTTTGTGGCGAGGAGGTACGATGCCGGGTCGGTCTTTGTGGCTTTGATGGCTTCCGCGACGAGGCTGATTGCCTGCGCTTCGGCTTCGGCCTGCATGATTTTCGCTTTTGCAATACCTTCAGCCTTCAGCAATGTTGACTGTTTCTCAGCTTCAGCTTTGTTGATTGCCGATGTCTTTTCACCTTCTGAATTAAGGATCGCTGATGCTTTCTCACCTTCGGCTTTCAAAATTTCGGCGCGGCGGTTACGTTCGGCCTGCATCTGTTTCTCCATTGCTTGACGTACTGTCTCTGGAGGTGTAATGTCTTGTAATTCAACACGATTTACTTTTACGCCCCATTTGTTTGTTGCATCGTCAAGGACGGCACGGAGTTTTGCGTTGATGGTGTCGCGTGATGTCAAGGTCTCGTCGAGTTCAAGCTCACCGATGACGTTACGCAGTGTTGTCTGAGTCAGTTTTTCAATTGCATTTGGGAGATTGTCAATTTCATATACCGACTTGATTGGGTCGATGATCTGGAAATAAAGCAGGGCGTTGATTTCCGTCGTCACGTTATCTTTGGTGATTACGTTTTGTTTCGGGAAGTCGTAAACCTGTTCGCGAAGGTCTATTTTCGATGTCTCGCTCATTCTCACGACCTGACGGCCTTGATAACCAGTCTCAACTCTTCTTGTCGTGATGATTTTCGGGCGGTCGATAATCGGCCAGATGATGTTAAGGCCTGCCGGAAGTACTTTGTGGAACTTGCCGAGGCGTTCGATGACTCTCGTTTCTGATTGCGGGACGACTTTCAGTCCTGCGAGCGCGAAAATGACAACTATCGCGGCGATTACTGCTACTACTGCTAACATAATTTAAATTTTAGGTTTATTATCTATTTTTTTTACTGTCAAAATAATGCTTTCATAAGTAACAACTTTGAGTTTCTCGCCGACTTCGGCTGGATTTCCGTCTTCAGTCCTGGCTTTCCAGTCGTCACCGTCAATCTTAACGCGTCCGAAACCGTCTTCTTCAATTCGTTCTGTTACAACGGCGGTTCTGCCGATGATGTTGTCCATGTTCGTTTTGACATTATTGCCATTTGTTTTTTTGTCGAGATATTTCAGGACAAATGGACGAATTAAGATGAATGCCAAAAACGTTCCGACGGCAAAACCCATGAACTGCCATGTCATTGAAAGATTTAATGCTGCTTGTACTTAACCGAATACGCAACCGACTGAAAAACAAGCGACTGCAAAACCACTTGTGAATATTTCAATAATTACGAAAACCAATGCTACTAATAGCCAAATTTGCCATATTGTCATAATTTTTACATATTTAAATTTCGGCAAAAATACAGAATTTTTTTAATATATGCATTTTGTTTCAAAAATAATTAACATTCGCATTGGCTTTCGTGATTACATCGTCAAAGGTCAGGAAATGAGGTTTTTGACATCTTCATCTGCCGTCGTGATGCCTGAAAGATGAAATTTTTCAATCAGGACTTTTCTGACGTTCGGAGAAAGAAACGCCGGGAAAGTTGGGCCGAGGTGGATGTTTTTAATACCCAATGATAGCAGCGCTAAAAGAACAATCACGGCTTTTTGTTCGTACCAGGCTATGTTATATACAATCGGAAGGTCGTTGATATCATCGAGTTTTAGTTCTTGTTTTAGCCATAATGCACTCATTATCAATGAATAAGTATCGTTGCATTGACCTGCGTCGATGATGCGTGGAATATTACCAATCATTCCGAGGTTGAGCTTGTTGTATCGATATTTCGCACATCCGGCTGTGAGAATCACGACATCATTGGGCAATTCCTTTGCGAAATTCGTGTAGTATTCACGTTCTTTCATCCTGCCGTCGCAGCCGCCCATGACGACGAATTTCCTGATTTTGCCATTCCGTAATGCATTCAAGATATATCTTCCAAGTTTGGTCACCTGGTCGTGTGCGAAGCCCGTTGTGATAGTGCCTTTCTCGATTTGCTCCGGCGGTTCGCTGACAAACGCCATCCTGATGAGGTCCGAGAAATCTTTTTTCCCGTTCTCGTCAGCCGGAATGTGTTTGCAGCCAGGATAACCTGCTGAATTTGTTGTGAACATCCTGTTGATGTAGTTGGCGTTCGGAAGCGGCGGCACAATGCAATTGGTGGTCATCAGGATAGGCCCGTTGAATTTCTCAAATTCCTCTCTTTGTTTCCACCACGCATTGCCGTAGTTTCCAACGAGATGCGTGTATTTTTTAAATTCCGGATAGGCATTTGCGGGAAGCATCTCGCCATGTGTGTAAATGTCGATTCCGGTGCCTCTTGTCTGCTCAAGCAGCATTTCGAGGTCTTTCAAATCATGGCCGGAGACAAGTATTCCTGGTCTTTTTTGCACGCCGAGGTTGACATGGGTGATTTCCGGCTTGCCGAATGAATTTGTATTCGCTTCGTCTAACAATGCCATGGCCTTGAATCCGTAGCTGCCGGTTTCCAAGACGAGCATTGTGAGCTGCATCTCGTCAAGGTCTTTGAGTGTGATATCCGAGATCGCCCTTTGAATGAATTTGAAACATTCCTGACTTTTGAACCCCAAGTTGTAAGCGTGTTCGAGATAAGCCGCCATTCCTTTCAAACCATAGAGTATCAACTCTTTAAGTGAGCGGATGTCTTCGCGCTCCTCTCGCAAGACCCCGATGTTTTTCGCTTTCTCGTAGTAGTCATCGGGTCTCCCTGAATACATGGTTTCGTCTGTTCCCGGAATCTTGATGCCGTTTTTTGTGGCTTCCTTAATCATGATGTCACGGAGTTTGAAGCCCTTTTCAACTTTTCGCTGAATGGTCTTCTCGTCGAAGTTGGCGTTTGTGATTGTTGTGAAAAGTGCGTCTAAAACAAATCTGTCAACTTTTTCAGGGATACTGATGTTGTTTTTGTGTAATAAGTTTGTGACGATGCAAAGCCCTCTCACTGAGAACAGCAGCATGTCCATCATAGCAGAGGTCGTCGCCTCTTTGCCGCAAACGCCTCTGAGCGTGCAGCCTGTGCCTTTGGCTGTTTCCTGACATTGGAAACAAAACATTTTTTCGTTCATATTGTGTATTGTTGGTTGTTTTCAAGCAAAACACAATATGAACGAAAATGTTCTTTTAGTTGGTGAGTTTTTTATGTGCGTGTGCTTCGACGACGTTGATTACGTAGTCGCCGAGTTTCTCGCATTCGCTGATGATGTCCATGTATTGAACGCCGGCCTGGTAGTTGTAAAGATGCTCGTTGATGTCGTTGATGTTGGCGTCTTTAAGTTGAGCGCGGTAGTTGTCGATTTCGTTTTCAATGTTCAGCGATTCGTTGGTATCGACTTTGTTAAGGTCATCGTCAAGAACTTTCTGCATGTGAACCAATGCTTTGGTGCAAAGCTCGAACATGTGTCTGATGTGCACTTTCTGCTGGTCTGTAAAATGTTCTTTCGCGGTATGTTTCCGTTTGATGGTGCGTGCGAGGTTGAAACAGCTGTCGCCGATACTTTCGAGTTCCCCGACTTCGCGAAGCATGTATCTGATTTCTGTCTTGCTCTCGGCACTCAGGCGTCCTTCTGTCACTTTGTTGAGGTAATTCGCAATCTCAATTTCCATGTTGTCGGAAATGCTTTCGTATTTCTCAATTCTGGTGTAGAGTCTGCTGAAATCTTCTTCTGTTTTTGCTTCAAAGAGAAGTGTGGGGACAAAACCGAACATTTTCTGTGTGCGCGCCCCGAACAGGCTTATCTCTTTTTGGGCTTCAAGAATTGAAAGTTCGGCTGTTGACATGATTCCGCCGGAGATGAATTTGAGGCGTGAATCCTCGTCTTCTTCTTTTTGTTTGATGAATCTGCAGACAAGTCTTTCAATAGGTTTGATGAACCATATAAGAATCAATACGTTACAGACGTTGAATGCCGTGTGGAACGCCGACAGCGCGTATGTTATCGTGACTTGTCTTTCGGCGATTTCGGCATCTGACTGCGGGACATAATCCGGATTCGGGTCGAACCCGACAAATCCGCAGACCATGTTGACAAACGGCTTGAAGACTATCAAAATCCAGATGACACCGAACACGTTGAAAACCATGTGCGCCAAAGCCGCTCTTCTTGCGTTTGTCGAAGCACTCAACGCAGCGATGTTTGATGTCACCGTCGTTCCGATATTCTCACCCATGACAAGCGCAATGCCTTGATAGATAGGAAGAACGCCGCTTGAACAAAGGATGAGGGTTATTGCCATGATTGCAGCCGACGACTGCACGCACATCGTAAGGATGCTTCCGACAAGCAGATAGAGCAGGGTGGAAGCGAATCCCCATTGACCTGTCTTCGTGAAGAAATTGATGACCGCCGCATTACCCGGAAGGTTCATCTCGATTGCGTTCTCACGCAAAGTGCAAAGTCCCAGAAACATGAATGAGAAACCGAAAATGAATTCACCTAACGACTTGCCGGTGGGTTTTTTCTGGAAAATCAAAACGATTGCCAAGGCGAACAACGGGAAAACCACGCTGCTCATGTTCATCTGGAACCCGAACACCGACATGATCCACGCTGTCACTGTGGTCCCGATGTTTGCGCCCATGATTACGGAAATAGCCTGCGCCAAAGTGAGCAGACTGGCATTAACGAAACTGACTGTCATGACTGTCGTGGCCGTTGACGACTGAACCGTCGCCGTGACGAAGACACCTGTGAGCAACCCCGTGAAACGGTTCTTTGTCATTGTACCCATGATGTTGCGGAGATGGCTTCCGCTGAGTTTCTGCAAGCCTTCGCTCATGGTTTTCATACCATACATGAGCAACGCAAGGCAACCTAAAAGTTTTAAAAAAAGGTATATTGTCATATCTGAAAAATGATAATCGTCCTGTTATTGTCTCGTTTTCAGTAAGTTACTGACTTTTTTTTACAAAAGTCTCACTGTAAAATTTCAAGTTGCAAAATTAAATAAAATATTAAAAGTCCAAAACTTTTTTCTGCTCATTTGGTTTTTCTGTTGCGCCAATGACTTAATTCGGGATTGTTGTCGTGCGACCTCGGACTTTCCGGCGTTTTCACCAACGTTTCGAAGTCGTCGAGATGCTTGGATACAATTTCAATTGCTTCAAGTGTCAGTTTCCGGTTAAATTTCACCAGATCATATATGTTGTCGGCAATCCAAAATTTAACTAATTCATTTTCATCTAATTGCAATATCTTCGCGATCTTTACGACATCATCTTTGCTGAATTTCACATGGCCGTTCTCCATCTTGCAATATCTGCTGTTTGTGACACCGACCAATTTCGACATGTCCTGCTGCTTGATGCCGGAATACAAGCGTGTTTCTCTTATTTTTTGTCTTAACATGTTGTTTTTGTTAATGTTGATATTCAAATTCGATGCCAACAATGTTTGTCAAATATTATACTTCGCAAGATTGCCCGCTTTCGTTTTGGTTATTTATTTTTTTTGAAAATTTATTTGTCAATTGTAGCCAAAAACTCGTCGTTTGATATTGTCTTTGAAATCCTGTCTTTCAGGAATTCCATCGCCTCGACAGGTGTCATGTCGGCGAAGTGGTTTCGCAATGCCCAGACGCGTGCCAGGGTGCGTTCGTCAACGAGCAGGTCGTCACGACGTGTGCCTGACGCCACGATGTCGATGGCAGGATAGATTCGTTTGTTCGACAGACGGCGGTCGAGCTGGAGTTCCATGTTGCCTGTTCCCTTGAATTCCTCGAAGATGACCTCGTCCATCTTGGAACCGGTGTCAATGAGGGCGGTGGCCAAGATTGTGAGCGAACCTCCGTTCTCGATGTTACGTGCCGCTCCGAAGAAACGTTTCGGCTTCTGTAACGCGTTGGCTTCCACGCCGCCGGAAAGGACTTTTCCTGATGCCGGTGAAACGGTGTTGTATGCACGCGCCAATCTTGTGATCGAGTCGAGCAGGATCACCACGTCGTGTCCGCATTCGGTCAGACGTTTCGCCTTTTCGAGGACGATGTTTGCAATCTTGACGTGTTTATCAGCCGGTTCGTCGAATGTGCTTGAAATGACCTCCGCGTTTACGCTGCGTGCCATGTCGGTGACTTCTTCCGGACGCTCGTCGATTAATAATATAATAAGGTAAACCTCAGGGTGGTTCGCCGCGATTGCGTTGGCCACTTCCTTAAGCAAAACCGTCTTACCTGTCTTCGGCTGTGCGACGATAAGTCCGCGCTGGCCTTTGCCGATAGGAGCGAAGAGGTCCATGATTCTTGTCGATACCGTGCCGCCTTTGTGACCGGTGAGCTTGAACTTCTCGTCAGGGAACAGCGGGGTCAGGAAATCGAAAGGTATGCGGTCCCTGACTTCCTCAGGTGCGCGTCCGTTGATTCGGTCAACTTTCACCAACGGGAAATATTTCTCGCCGTTCTTTGGCGGACGGATGACTCCGAGCACGGTGTCGCCGGTCTTCAGTCCGAAAAGCTTTATCTGTGATTGTGAGACATATATGTCGTCAGGGGAGTTGAGATAGTTGTAGTCGGCTGAACGGAGGAATCCGTATCCGTCTGTCATTATCTCAAGGACGCCTTCCGCTTTCACAACGCCTTCAAACTCGGAGATGTACTCGTCACGTTTCTGGAATGTCGGCTGGCTGTCGTCTTCCAGATTCGGATCTTGCTGCTGTTCGTTTTGCTTCTTTTGGTCATCATATTGGTCTGCGTTGTCATCAAACGTCTTCTTGATGTATTTCTGTTCAAAAGCAGGCTGTTTGTCAATGACAGGGGTGACATTATCTTCAATGAGGATGTTTTCAACGACCTCTTCTTCCGCATCATTGTTGTCTTCATTAAGTCTCTCATTTGCAGTGTCAACAACGGCTTGAGGCTTCGGTTTTGGATATGAAACATGCTGGCGTGGCTTGTCGTCATTGTCGTTTTCAAATGTCGTCTTGATCGCATCGATACGTTTGCCTATTCTCGGACGTTTGCCGCGTTTTGGAGTATCCACTGTTCCTGATGCCGCGTTTGTCGTCTCTTTTGCTGTGTTTTCTTCCGTTGTCGTCTCTTTGCCGTCATCAACGTCCTTGCTTTCAGCGTTTTGTGGATTTGATGTCGCAACTTTTTTCTTGCGTCCAGATCTGCCTTTGGCTTTTTCTGTTTGTTCCGGCACGACAGATGCTACTGCGTTGATGCCGTTTTCGTTTGTCTCGTCGTTCATTTTCGTAAAAATATCAGGGTGAGATTGTTGCCTGTCTGCTATTTTGTAAACTAACTCCTCCTTGGGAAGATTGTAATTTTCAATGCCAAGATTGATTGCAATATCTTTTAATTCAACTAAAGATTTTTCATTTAGTTCAAAAATATCATACATACAGTTTGTTTTTCCTTTTGAATTTTTTGTGTTGGGAATTAACTTGAAATTTTATCGCGGAACAGAATTGTTACCACTCAGTCGAACAACCACAAATTGCCTTTGTTCATTTGACGGTGCAAAATTACAATATTTTTTCAAACGTGAATAAAAAAAGTTTTATTTTTGCAAAAATTTTA
>JAUNNU010000063.1 GCA_030537295.1 Bacteroidia bacterium | reverse complement strand
AGCTCGCCCTACAGCTATCCCTTCAGCACGCCCTAAAGCCATCCCTTTTTCTTGTCCAATTATAAGTCCTTCTTCAATACCTTCGATACGCCCTTCGAAGCGGCCAGTTTCTATGACGCTCTGCTGGTATCTCAAATCATCAAGAATCTTATAATACAATTTCCTTTCAGATTCCGAAAGATTATCTATTCGTAATAACTCTTTTGCCTCCCTTAAGCCAGGAGCCGTTGCGCCATCCGGAATTGTACTGCTTTTCAAAAAACTTATCCATTCATCCAATGGCGTTTTTGCCACATCATCAAATTTGTCAACACGCAAAATATAATATTCAGGGAAAATATCTGATGGCGTCACGCAATTGAATGCCTTTTGTTGCGCCGGAGTTAATTTCAGAATGTCATTTGGATTGTGCATGCTCACGAACTCTGTTTTACCGTGATATGCGTAATCATTCCCTTGACCAAGTGAGAAATACACTATGTTTATAGAATAAACTTTGCGAAGTTTTTCATACCGGTCCCCCCTGCTCAAATACTCCGAAATGACTTTTGACGTCCCGTATGCCATTCTATGAAAATAACTTAGCTCACGATTGTTTTGTATCTCAAAAATCATCAATTCACCATCTTCGTCTTCCGCCAAAAGATCAACTCTGTTGAATTTGTCAAAATCATTTTCCTGATTGCTTTCGCTTTCAAGCAATGACTTGATTTTTATGGGCCTCCCGACAATAACAGTCAAAAGACCTTCCACAACACAATAGTCAGCCTTGTTTCTGAGCAAACGCTTTATCGCCCAGTCGAAACGGACAAGATTTTCTACTTCTTTCATATCATATCATTTTTATGCCTGCAAATATACACTAAAAATTTTAAAGAAAAATGATTTTCTGAAATTTTTCTATCTGAACGATTCCGTGATTTTATGCGTGCATCACAATTTTTTCACTTTTTTCTTGAAAATTTTATTTCTCATCAAGAAAGCAGTGAAAATTGTAAAAACTACAACGCAGCACCCGAATGTAATCAACGTTGCGTTCCAGCTTTGTGGCCCGTAACCGACTAACAGCAAGACCGGAAATCCGAGTGCAACGGCTGGAAGTGTCTGAAGCACAAGGTTATTTGCGGCTGGTGTCTCAAATTTCGGGTCAATTTCACGAAGCAGAATCATGCCGTTGCTGGCTGTGCCTGTCAACATCCCGAACATGCTGAAAAAGCCTTCGTATTGGTATGTCGGATAAAGATGTTTGCAAATCCATTTTACATAGAAGAATGTGGCGATTGCTCCTAATGTGCAGACAAGCGTGAACGGCAGGGCGAAACCTTTGAATTCCGAGAAATTGATTGCGGCTGTGCCGGCTACAATCATGACGTCAAAGGCAAAACCGCTGATTCTGTTTAACAGATAGTTGTTAATGTATTCACGCTTAAGTATTTTGGCTTTTTTGCAACCGTTGAGGAACCACTTCACCAAAATGCCGAACAAGGTTCCAAGCAGGAAGTTGAATCCCCACATCAACGGTTTCAAAGTGTTGGTCCCGAATGTTCCGAGGTCAAGACTTTGAATCATCGTGTTGAAAAGATAAACAAGGAAATATGTGAATATCACAAGGCAAATCTGAATTGACAGTTTGTCAACTGATTCAGTATCAGGGATTTCATTCTCACCTTCATAATCCTGCAACGTGTTGACTTGCCTCTCTTTCAATTCTGAAATATTGATTTTGCCTTTCTTTTTCAGGACATTCATGTAAATGACACCGATTACGCTGCCAACAATGAAGCCAGTAGCCGCAATTGAAAGTCCGAAGTCGGCTCCAGGAAAGTCAATCCCTTGATTTGCAGCATGATTCATGTATATAACACCGAAATTCAAGGCTTGTCCTGGACCTTGTCCGTATCCCATCGGAAGCAGCAGACCCGCCGCATAGAAAATCTTTTTTCCGAAATAAAACATCGGGATCGTCACCATTAAACCGACAATTCCTTGCAAAATGTATGAACTTGCTGTCAACGTTCCGGTTTCTATAACCTTCATCGGACTTGATTTTGACTCTATCCTATTGTTTTTCAACGCCAAAGCGACAAATCCCAAACCAAGCGCATGGTAAGTGATAATCTCCATCGCTTCTTTGTTGACAAGAGAATCCATGCCTGGAATCGCTTTGAATGCCAAAATCAGAGCACCACCAATCAATGCTGAAGGAATTAAACTTTTTCTCAAGAACGGAACTTTTGTCCTTAAAACATTTCCCAAAAGAAGACCTATCGCAATGATACTGAATTGAATCAGCGTACCCCAGACTTCAATTGTTGCAAATGACTTAACCATTAAAATTGTATCCATATTCGAAATTTTTTATCTTGCAAAGATAGTAAAATAATTTACTGTATCAACATTTATCAAAAAAAACAATATTAAGAAAAAAGAGCCGGAATTACCTCCGACTCTTTTTCATGGTCAAACACTTCTTCTCAAATTATTTCTTTTGAGTAGATTGCAATTTTCGGATTAACTAAAAAACAACAAAAAATATCCTAAATTGCATTGTCTGATTCCAAAACAACCAACCAATTGGTCGCAAAAATATACCAAATTAAGAAAATGAATTCATTAAATCAGTTTACGGTAGATAATAATCAGTTTTCGGTCGAAATTCACTTTATTTTTTCTTCCAAAGCAATAATGATGTCGCGATATTTGGCTGCACTCATGAAATCGAGAAGTTTGACGGATTTTTCCATTTCTTTCTTGGCTTCTTGAATTGCCTTTTTGATGTCATTTTGCGAACGGTAAACAGCCTGTTTTTCTTCTGCAACGGCACTGACATGTTCTTCGTTCTGAACGTATTCAACGACATGCTGTTTTCCGACGGTCTCGCTCCATGCGCTGTCCAAAGGCTTGATAATCGTTTTTGGCACAATCCCATGTGCTTGATTATAAGCAATTTGCTTCTCACGGCGACGTTGTGTCTCATCGATGGTTTTCTGCATCGAATCGGTAATTTTGTCGGCGTACATAATCACCTTGCTTCCGGCATTTCTTGCGGCACGACCGGCAGTCTGTGTCAACGACCGCTCCGAACGAAGGAATCCCTCTTTGTCGGCATCTAAAATTGCAACAAGTTGAACTTCAGGCAAATCCAAGCCTTCACGAAGCAGATTCACTCCGACCAAAACGTCAAAATCGCCTCTTCTCAACCCCATCATGATTTCAACACGATCGAGGGTGTCAACGTCAGAATGGATATATCTTGTGCTGATATTCAAGTTGTTAAGATAATTTGTCAGCTCTTCTGCCATCCTTTTTGTCAAAGTGGTGACAAGGACGCGTGATTTGTTGTTGATGACTTTTACTATTTCGTTTACCAAATCGTCAACCTGATTCGTACTCGGACGCACCTCGATGACCGGATCTAAAAGCCCGGTCGGACGGATAAGTTGTTCCACATAAACGCCTTGTGTCTGCTGCAACTCGTAATCGCCTGGAGTCGCGCTCACATATATCGTCTGCCCCGTAAGTGCTTCAAACTCATCGAATTTCAGCGGTCTGTTATCCAACGCCGACGGCAGTCTGAAACCATATTCCACAAGTGTCTGCTTTCGTGAACGGTCGCCGCCGTACATGCCCCGAATCTGTGAAACAGTGACATGGCTTTCATCGATTACAGTAATGAAATCGTCAGGGAAAAAGTCAAGGAGACAGAAAGGACGCGTCCCCGGTTTCCTCCCGTCAAAATACCTCGAATAGTTTTCAATTCCAGAACAGTAGCCAAGCTCTCGAATCATCTCAACATCGTGATTTACACGGTCTTCCAAACGTTTCGCATCTTCAAACTTGCCGATGTCGCGAAAATATTCAGCCTGCTTGAACATATCGAGCAGAATCTCCTCCGTCGCCGTTTTTATCTTATCTTTTGAAGTGACAAAAATATTGGCCGGAAACAGCGTTATGTTTTGCAACGATTCGATTCTGGTCCCGTTTATCGGGTCGAAAGTCTCCAACTCATCGATTTCGTCATCGAAAAAAATAATCCTGTACGGAATATCTGAATAAGCCGGAAAAATATCAACAGTGTCGCCTTTCACACGGAATCTCCCGCGCGAGAAGTCAATGTCATTCCTTGTGTAAAGCGCATCCGAAAACCTCATCAGCAATACATCGCGGTCAATCTTCTGACCTGTTTCCACGTTAATGACATTCTTGCTGAAGTCTTCAGGGTTTCCGATACCGTAAATGCATGATACTGAAGATACTACAATAACGTCTCTCCTTCCCGACAGCAACGCCTGCGTGGTACTGAGTCTCAATCTGTCAATCTCATCGTTGATTGCCAGATCCTTCTCGATATACGTATTCGTCGCCGGAATGAAAGCCTCCGGCTGATAATAATCGTAATATGAAACAAAATATTCAACCCTGTTTTCCGGAAAAAACTGTTTAAATTCGCTATATAATTGAGCCGCAAGCGTTTTGTTATGACTTAAAATGAGTGCAGGACGGTTCAGTTTCGCGAGCATGTTCGCTATCGTGAACGTCTTTCCTGAACCGGTAACGCCAAGCAGAGTCTGGTATCTTTCTCCCGCTAAAATGCCCTCTTTTAACTGCTCAATCGCCTCTGGCTGGTCACCAGTCGGTTTAAACTGCGACTCAATTTTATAATTCATAATCAATGACTTACATTAAATGTCATCACAATCGGATAGTGGTCTGAAATTTGTTTTCTGACGACTTCAAACGTGAACGGAACGATGTTCTCGCCATGCCAGAAATAATCAATTCTGAGCATCGGGAGCTTGCCGCAATATGTTGTCCCGACCCCATGTCCGGCACTTAAAAACGCATCCTCAAAACCTGCTTTTTTCATCCTTTGATACGTGTAAGAAAGCGGTGTATCGTTGAAATCGCCGCATATAATTATAGGTATGTGATTTTGTGGCAGATTCTCAACAATCGCCTTTGTGTTTGATGTCCTCAACTCAAAACCTTCTTTTAATTTTCTCACAATTGATTTTCCGGTTGATGATTTTTCAACATAATTTTTTGTGTCTCCGACATATTCTATCTCGTCACGCGAAATGTTATTTGATTGTAAATGACTGTTTTCCAAATAAAAAACACCTCTTGACTTAGCTTTTACAATCTTTGCAAAACCAGCGGCTCCACTGGCATTGAACGCCTTGGTAAAATCATCGTCCTCAAGTGGGAATTTTGAAAAAATAATATTTCCGCGATGATCATAAGTGTTTGTTGAATAATATTTGCAACCAATCTTTTCACCAAAATCATCGGCAGTTTCCTTCGTCCATCTTCCGCTTTCCTGCAAACATACTATATCTGGTTTCTCATTGTTAATCAATTGGATAACATCATTTTTCACCAAAACTCTTGTACGTTTTGAATCGTCAACATCAAAAAATGCACCAACATTGTAAGTCATTATTTTAAGGTTGCCTTCATCGATTTTCTCTTTACCGACAGAATAAGAACGCATGAATCCTGGAACAGTTAATACAAGTGCTAAAAGACTGATATACAATGATTTTCTTGCTTTAAGCAAAATCAAGATGACAAATAGCAAAATGTTCGCCAACAAAATCGGCCAAAAAGCGAGTCCGAAAAATGATGTCCATACAAAAAAGTTCGGGTCAACCAATGGGTTGACAGCACATAACAGCATGGAAATCATTGCAATAAATGCAAAAATTGCGACAAAGAATATAACCAGCCGATTTAGGAATGGTTTCTTTTTTACAACTGATCCGTCATTCATAAGTTAGTCTTTTTTACTTTGTTTGAACAGAAAATCTTTTTCTTCTTTCGTCAGACTTTCGTAGCCGTTTTTTGAAATCTTATCAAGAATTTCATCAATTTTCTTTTGGTCATCGGCACGCTCCTGATTGAATTGTTCGTCTGACTTTGGTCGGCTATATGATTGATAGTCAAAGTCTTTATTCCTTTTAATTCTAAATTTTGAAGTCCATTTAAATTCGTCTCTTCTCCAATATAAGATTAAAATCAGACCGAAAATCATTCCGCCGAGATGTGCGAAATGTGCCACATTGTCAACGCCTCTGAACCCGGAGAAAAGTTCAAGAAGTCCGTAGATTATCACAAACCATTTCGCCTTGATTGGGATGGCGAAATATATGTAAATGCGAGAGTTAGGCCATGTCATACCGAATGCGAGAAGTATTCCGTAAACGGCTCCTGAAGCTCCGACCGTCGTCAGCATATTGAGGTAATCGGCCACCGCAACTACTTGATTAGCAGATATTCGCACGCGGTCGTAACCGACAAAAGCATCGGCATATTGGATATATTGAACAAGTTCCTGAACCAAGCCCGCTCCTATTCCGCATACCATATAATAAATGAGAAAACGCTTTGACCCCCAAGTGTTTTCGATGGCATTCCCGAACATCCACAGCGCAAACATATTGAAAAACAAATGTGCGAAACTGCCGTGCATGAACATATAAGTCACAAACTGATACGGTCTGAAATCAGATGCTCCGATGTAATGTAAACCAAAATATTTTGCCAAATCGACATGCCAGACAGTGTCCATAGCTATTGTGGCAAGGAAGAAAATTCCGTTGATAATCAACAGATTCTTTACGACAAGAGGCAATATTGAGAAGCCTTGTGGTCTAAATTGATTCTCCATTAGTTCAAACGTGTTTTAAGTTCCTCGGCATTGATAATGGTGAAGATTTTCTTTCCTGAAGGCGAAACCTCCGCAACAGCGCAGCCGAAAAGCCGGTCAACGAGATCCTGCATCTCCACTGAATTCAATGTCTGTCCGGCTTTCACCGCCATCTCCAATGCCATGGAACGTGCTAAATTTAATTTCTTATCTAACTGATTTTCAGTCAGATTTGTTTTATAACTTTCTAAAATTTTTTCAATCAGAGCGACGGCATCACTGCCTTTGCTGTCAACAGGCGTTCCGTTGATGATGAATGTGGTTTGATTCAACATCTCAAGTCTGAAACCGACTTTCTCAAGTTCAGGCTTCATCTCTTTCAACAACGAAGCGTCATTGATATTCAATGAGATATGTTGCGGAAACAGCTCTTGCTGCGACGCTTCAACATTCAGTTCCATTTCTTTTAGATACTTCTCATAAAGTATCCTTTCGTGCGCTAGATGTTGGTCGATAACCAACAACCCCGACTTCACCGATGTCACGATGAACGACTGTTGAAGCTGTATGAACAGACTTTTTTGTTCTTCGGAAATGTTTTGCGCCGATTCCACCCTGTTTTCAGATACAGTGTCTTCACTGTCATCGTAAGCGATCCGCCAGTTTTGTTGCTGATGATGTATCGGATTTATTTTGAATGGATTATACGACGGATTGAATTCAATTTTCGGTTCGATGATTGGTCGGTCGGCACGGCTCGCCTCTCCGAAATCGATGCCGAGATTCGGATTGACATCGAAATCCAACATCGGAGCCAGATTGTGCTGGCCAATGGCTTTGCGCACCGCCGAATGCATTATTGCATAAATGAGCTTTACGTCAATGAAATTCACCTCCGTCTTTGTCGGATGTATATTGATGTCAATCTCTTTGGGATCTATCTGAATATCAATAAAATACCCTGGAAAACAATCCTGCGGGATAAGTTCTTTATACGCACTTTCCACTGCGTGATGCAGGTAGGCGTGCTTTATGAAACGTCTGTTCACGAAGAAATACTGCTCTCCGCGCGTCTTTTTTGAAAACTCCGGTTTCACGATAAAACCGTTGATAGTCAGCGATTCCGTCACCTGATTCACTGGCAGCACTTTGCTTTCGTAATCATGACCGAAAAGCCCAACGATACGTTGTTTCAAAGTGCCGGGATAAAGATGAAACAATTCTTTGTCGTTGCTGGTAAACGTGAAGCCCACTTCTGGGTTCATCATTGTGATTCTGAAAAACTCCTCGTTGATGTGCCTTAACTCGGCATCATTGGATTTCAAGAAGTTACGACGCGCAGGGACATTGAAAAACAGGTTTTTCACCGTGAAATTGGTGCCTGTTGACATAGGTTTAGGCATCTGCTCAGTCACTTTTGAGCCTTCGATTTTTATCTTTGTGCCGACTTCGTCTTCTTTGCGTCTCGTTGAAAGCTCGACCTGAGCGACGGCGGCGATACTTGCGAGAGCCTCGCCCCTGAATCCCATTGTCCTTATTTTAAAAAGGTCATCGGCGCATTTGATTTTTGATGTCGCATGACGCTCGAAGCAGAGACGCGCATCCGTTTCCGACATCCCGCATCCGTTGTCGATAACGGAAATGAGGGTGCGTCCTGCATCTTTGACGATGAGGTCAACTTGGGTGGCACCGGCATCTATCGCGTTCTCTATCAATTCCTTGACAACCGATGCAGGACGCTGTATGACCTCGCCCGCCGCAATCTGATTCGCCACCGAATCGGGAAGTAACTTGATTATATCTAACGCCATATACCCTCTTTAAATGTCACAATCTTTTGATTCACAATCATTTCTTTCCTAACATCAAAAACATCTTGACGAAATCCTCAACCACCGGCGTAAACAAAATGAAATACACCAAAACAGCTGCAATTCCAAATATTATCACGAATCGCATGGTCTTATATCTGGCTCTGCGCTTGTCACCTTCTTCGTCGAACGACTCGGTGCGACCCCAACTCTTTCTCATTTTAAGCCTTAACTTGTCTTCATTCGACAAATTTGAGTCAAGCCCCAACTCCGCTTTCCGACGCTCAAGTGCTTCTTTTTCAGGGTTGTAGTACCGTGGTATATAGTTGAACCTGCGCGGTTCAGGCCTGTGAAACATAAAAATTCCCATGACACAAAATTTAACCTGCAAAAGTAAGCATAATTTTTGACTTCAGAGCTTATTTTTTTGTTATTTTTGCCGCAAAATAATAGGAATCAAATAATGAGGTTTTTTTGTTTCTTTTCAAAGATATTTACTTGGTTGTCAATTATTTGTCTGCTTTTATCTTGTGATGACAATGTTGGTGCTGACAATTTTTCGGCAACTGGAAATTCAGAAAATCTTCTGGATTTTGCCTCATTTGTTGAGATAACAAATTATAAATCAGGATATTATATTAAAGTTTTAAGTCCGTGGAGCAACGACGATCTCGGTGAGTTTTACCTTTATCCTGATTCGTTAAGACTTCCTGATGAGTTAGAAAAATGTCAGGTCATCAGAACACCCGTAAATTCTGTCGTGACTTACTCCTCAACACAATGGTCTGTTTTTCTGCAACTTGATGAAATTCAAAGAGTAAAAGGAATCTTGGAAAGTAGTTTCACTAAAAATGTTGAAATCAAAAATTTAATGGCTGAAGGCAAAATAAAAGATGTCGGTATTGAAACTCAAATAAATGTGGAGAAAGTGATTGAAATTCAACCAGATGTGATCCTTTATACTCCATATTCCACGATTCCGAAAACAGATATTGGTGAATTAACTGGTGCAGTGATGTTTCCGTTTGCCGATTATCTTGAAAATCATCCACTTGGACGCGCCGAATGGCTTAAAGTTATCGGCTACCTGACGTGTCGCGAAAAGGACACTGACAAATGGTTTGACAACATCGTAACAAATTATGAATCAATAAAATCGCTTTGTGACTCAGTAAAAAACAAGCCGTCTGTTTTTTCTGATTTGCCATATGAAGGTCAATGGTATGTTCCCGGCGGGAAAAGTTATATCGCACGGATTTTTAAAGATGCCGGTGCCGAATACGTCTGGAATGAAAACAATTCCACCGCAAGCCAGCCGATTGATGCCGAAACGGTGCTCGCAAAAGCTGGCGACGCAGACTATTGGAGAATAATGAATTCAACCGATTTCCCGTATTCATACAAACGCTTATCAATTGAAAATGAATTATATACACATTTCAATGCCTTCAAGGAAAAACATGTGATAGTGTGCGATGTCATGAAAACTTCCTATTTTGAGAAGTCACAATATCAGCCTGATTTCTTGCTGAAAGATTTCGTGAAAATATTTCATCCCGAACTGATAGAAGAAGATTACGAACCTCAATTTTATTACTTATTGAATGAATAAAAGAAACAAAATATTTACCATATTTGCAATAATCCTTCTCGGAATCGTGCTGTTTCTGATGAATCTTTTTGTCGGTTCGGTCACGATTCCATTTGGCGATATACTTGATGTATTACTAAAAGATAATGTAGATAATAAGTTGACAACCATTATATTAAATTATAGACTACCGCAAGCCGTGACAGCGATGTTAGCCGGCGCGGGTCTTGCTGTTTCGGGACTTTTGATGCAGACGCTTTTCAGGAACCCGCTCGCCGACCCTTCCATGCTCGGAATCAGCAGCGGAGCCAGTCTCGGTGTCGGAATCGTCATTTTGTTTACAGGCGCGATTTCTGGAACGGCAGTGTCCTCTTTCGGCTGGTGGTCAACAATAGGAGTAAGTTTTGCAGCCTTCGTCGGAGCCGTGGCGGTGCTTTTTGTAATTTTAGCCTTCAACTCGCGGACAAAAAACATGACAACATTGATAATCATTGGGTTAATGATTGCATATTTGGCGAGTTCAATAACCGATATTTTAAAATTCTTCAGCCAAAAAGAAGATATTCACGCATTCGTGATTTGGGGAATGGGAAGTTTCTCCGCTGTCGGGACTTCAAAACTCGTAATCTTGTCAATCAGCGTTTTAATCGGACTGATTGCGTCTGTTTTTCTTTCAAAAAACCTGAATGTATTGCTGTTAGGAGAAATGTACGCCGAGAACCTTGGCATGAATATTAAACGAAATAGCTTGATTATCATACTAATATCCGGTTATTTGACCGCAATTGTAACAGCATACTGCGGTCCCGTTGCTTTTGTCGGACTTGCTGTCCCGCACATCGCTCGTTTCCTTTTCAAGAGCAGCGACCATCGTCTTCTCATTCCGATGACAATGCTGATCGGAACGGATCTTACGCTTTTCTGCAACATGATTGCTCGAATGCCTGGTTTTGACGGAAATCTGCCGATAAACGCCGTGACCGCTTTCATTGGAGCACCTGTTGTCATCGCTGTTATTTTAAAAGGAAACAAGGTGGTTAGGTAATTAGGTGATTTAGGTATTTAAGTTGTTAGGTATTTAGGAGATTTAGGTTATGGAAGTTCTTAAAATCAAATCATTATCAATAG
This sequence comes from Bacteroidia bacterium, assembly GCA_030537295.1. Classification (GTDB taxonomy): domain Bacteria; phylum Bacteroidota; class Bacteroidia; order Bacteroidales; family F082; genus Limimorpha. The sequence continues at coordinate 5,093 of JAUNNU010000063.1, read as the reverse complement.
GTTACGAGGGTAAAATCATATCATCTGACATCAATGTTTCTTTAAACGAAGGTGACATGGTCGCACTTGTCGGTCCTAACGGAGCCGGAAAATCAACGTTATTCAAGACATTATCCGGAAACATCAAACCGATTTCCGGGAAAATCATGTTTAATGGCCATGACTTATCTGTAATTTCACCAAAAGAACGTGCAAAGATATTAAGCGTCGTGCTGACAACACGCCCCGATGACATGTTCCTGAAAGTGTTTGATGTGGTTGCAGCGGGACGCTATCCGTACGTCGGGATGTTTGGGAAACTCTCCGAAAACGATGAAAGAACAATTGAAGAATCACTTGATGTTATTGGTGTTAAAGAATTGAAAAACAGATTATTTAACACACTATCAGACGGTGAACGTCAAAAGGTGATGATTGCGAAAGCGATAGCTCAAAACACGCCTATCATCTTTCTTGACGAGCCTTCGGCTTTCTTGGATTATCCAAGCAAGATCGAATTATTTTCTATTTTGAAAACTCTGGCTGTCGAAAAAAAGAAAACGATAATTTTCAGCACCCACGATTTGGAATTATTGTTGAGATACACTGATAATCTTTGGGTTATGGCAAAAAACAAGCATTTTGTCGCAGGAAAATGTCATGATTTACTTGAAAGTGATATTATAAAGGATTATTTTTCGTTAAAAGACATTGATAATGAATGGTTAAAAAAGTGATAAACGAGACTTCTTCACATAATAATCAACAAGTCCGTCCATCGGACTTTTGACTATTTTTTTAATGTTAAAATTTTGATTTTCAAAACTTTGCTTTAAAATATTAGAAAAATGATAAGCAATTGAACCGACAAAGCCGACATTTTCACATTTCCCAAGCGGATTGACGCAGTATTTGATAAAGTCATTAAAACAATTTGAGATTATATCTAAAACATATTGATTTTCAATGTTTTCAGATGCGAACTTCGCAAACGAAGCCAGAAATCTTGACGGCTGCGGCGACTTGTAAACTTTTTCTATCAAAGTGTTTCTTGAAAGATTGTATTCTTCATCAAATTTCCGGCTCAATTCATCCGGCATCATCCGATAAAAATAATCGTGGACAATTTGCTTCCCGATGTAACAGCCACTGCCTTCATCACCAAGCACATAGCCTAATGACATTGCGTTTTTTGTGATTTTTTCACCGTCATAAAAACAGGCGTTTGATCCTGTTCCGAGAATACATGCAATGCCGGATTCGTTGCCGAACAAAGCGTGGCAAGTAGCTAAAATGTCAGAGTAAACCTCTACATTTGCCTTGTAAAATATATCTTTTAAAATTGCCTTGACTTTAGTGACATTATCTGCACCTCCACATCCTGAACCATAAAAATATAAATTCACAATATCTTTACTATCAATATTTTGTATTATATTTTCTAAAGTGATACTTGATAACAAATTAATGTCACAGAAATTCGGATTGAAGCCGTTGGTGACGTGCCTTTCAACAATTTTATCACCTTCAAGAAACACCCATTCCGCTTTGGTGGAGCCGCAATCAACAATTGAAATCATAATTTAAATTTTTGCAAAATTAAAAAAAAGGATGATTTGGAAACAAGTTTTTATAATTTTGAATATTATTTAAAGGTTATGTAAATTTTTTTGCGTTACATTGCTAAATTGTATATTTTTGCACGTTTTAAATTTAAAAATTCAAAAACTATTAAACCTTACGAACTGAAATGGGCAGAAGTATGAGAAAATGGCGTATTGAAGATTCCGCCGAGCTTTACAACATCAATAACTGGGGCGTTAATTATTTCTCTATCAATGAGAAGGGCAATGTGGTGGTGACACCGCGTGAAGGATGCGCCTCCGTTGACCTTCGCGAACTTGTTGATGAACTCGCCTTGCGCGATGTTTCAGCTCCGATGTTGATTCGTTTTCCTGACATCATCGACACACGCATTGAGAAGATTGATTCATGTTTCAAGGCGGCCGCGAAAGAATACGAATACAACGGCAAGAACTTTATCGTGTTCCCTATCAAGGTGAACCAGATGAGACCTGTCGTGGAGGAAATCGTAAGTCACGGTAAGAAATTCAACATCGGCCTTGAAGCCGGTTCCAAACCTGAGCTCCACGCCATCATTGCGTCAAACACTGATTCTGAATCACTTATCATTTGTAATGGATATAAAGACGAGAGTTATATTGAGCTTGCGCTTCTCGCCCAGAAGATGGGACGCACCATCATCATCGTTGTTGAAAAGATGAACGAGCTTCGTCTCATCGCCAAGCTCTCGAAACAGCTGAAAGTCTCTCCTACCATCGGAATCCGCATCAAATTGGCGAGTTCCGGCGCGGGCAAGTGGGAGGATTCAGGCGGTGACGCCAGCAAGTTCGGGCTTTCCTCGTCGGAATTGCTCGAAGCTCTTGAATTTCTTGACAAAAACAATCTCCGTGACTGCCTGAAATTGGTGCATTATCACATCGGAAGTCAGGTCACGAAGATCAGAAGCATAAAGATCGCTTTGAAGGAAGCCGCTCAGTTCTACGTGCAGCTTCATAAGATGGGATTTAGCATTGAATTTGTTGACATTGGCGGCGGTCTCGGCGTCGATTACGACGGCACACATTCCGCCAACAACGCCAGCAGCGTCAACTACAGCATTCAGGAATATGTCAACGACGCGATTTTCTCAATCGTTGACGCCTGCGACAAAAACGGTTTTCAACACCCGAACATCATCACCGAATCCGGCCGCGCCTTGACGGCACATCACTCCGTTCTCATTTTCGAAGTGCTTGAAACTGCATCACTTCCGACATGGGATGATGAAAACGAAACCGTTGACGAAAACGATCACGAACTCGTTCACGACATTTATGAGACGTGGGACAAACTGTCGAGCAAGCAGTCATCGATGCTTGAGACATGGCACGACGCACAGGAAATCCGCGAGGAAGCCCTCGACCGCTTCAGCATGGGACTTCTTGACCTTGAGACGAGAGCGAAAATAGAACGTATCTTCTGGTCGATTGCGCAGGAGGTGAACCAGATGTGCAACGACATGAAACGTGTTCCCGATGACTTCAATTCGTTGCCTAAATTATTGGCTGACAAATATTTCTGCAATTTCTCATTGTTCCAGTCGTTGCCCGACACATGGGCTATCGACCAGGTCTTCCCTATCATTCCGATTCACCGTCTGAACGAATATCCCGACCGTCAGGCGACGTTGCAGGACATCACTTGCGATTCTGACGGAAAAGTTGTGACTTACGTGACCGGACACAATCTGTCGCACAACTTCCCGGTTCATTCCATCGACAAGAAAGAACCTTATTATATAGGTGTGTTCCTCGTCGGCGCGTATCAGGAAATTCTTGGTGACATGCACAACCTCTTCGGAGACACCAACGCCGTTCACGTTTCAGTCGATGAAAAAGGTTATTATATCGACCAACTTATTGATGGCGAGACTGTTGCGGAGGTTTTGGAATATGTCCAATACAGCCCGAAGAAACTTGTCAGAACCGTTGAATCATGGGTCACGCAATGCGTCAAAGCAGGAAAAATTTCTGTCGAGGAAGGCAAGGAATTCCTCTCGAATTACCGCTCTGGCCTCTACGGATACACATATCTTGAATGATTTTTTATGCAATCCTAACGATTAATAAAATCCGAAATCGTGAGTTAAGTAATTGATTTTACATTGATTATCTATTATTTTAGATTTTTGAACATTTTTTTTCAAAAATTGTATTACAAAAAAGAAAATAAATTATTTTTGCACGATTTTTAGAAACTTAAATTAAATCAGGAAAGATGAAAAAGATTAAATTGGGCATCAACGGCTTTGGTAGAATCGGCCGTCTTGCCATGAGACTCGCCGAAGAGCGCGGCGACATTGAAGTTGTTGGAATCAACGACATCCAACCACTTGATTACCTTGCATATAACATCAGATATGATTCAGTTCATGGAAGATTCAAAGGCACTATTGAATATGACATGGAAAAGAGCATCATGACTGTGAATGGCAGAGACGTTAAGATTTTTGCAGAGAAAGACCCTGCGAATATTCCATGGGGCGAACTTGGTGCGGAATATGTGCTTGAATCAACAGGTTTGTTCCTCACGAAAGAGGCATGTCAGGCTCATATCAACGCCGGTGCAAAATACGTCATCATGTCAGCACCTTCAAAAGACGACACTCCGATGTTCGTTTACGGTGTGAACCACAGAACATATAGCAAAGGCACACAGTTTGTTTCAAACGCGTCATGCACAACGAACTGCCTTGCTCCGGTAGCGAAGGTTCTCAACGACAACTGGGGAATCGAGATGGGCTTGATGGCCACGATTCACGCAGTGACAGCGAAACAGAGGACTGTTGACGGCAACTCAATCAGAGACTGGCGCGGCGGACGTGCTGCTTTCGTCAACATCATCCCTTCGACGACTGGTGCCGCAAAGGCTGTCGGCAAGGTGATTCCGGAATTGAAAGGCAAACTCACTGGCACTTCATACCGTGTCCCCACCGTTGACGTCTCCGTCGTTGATCTCACGGCATTGCTGAAGAAACCGGCTACATACGAAGAGATTTGCGAGGCGATGAAGAAGGCATCGGAAGAAGGCGACCTTAAGGGCATCCTCGGTTACACCGACGACCAGCTCGTTTCAACAGACTTCGTTGACGAGATTCATTCATCGATTTTCGACAAGCAGGCAGGTCTTTCACTGAATGACAGATTCGTGAAAGTCGTGGCTTGGTACGACAACGAAATGGGCTATTCAAGAAGAGTCTGCGACCTTATCGCATATATGGCAAGCGTCAACAACGACTAAAACTTGAAATCATAAAAACAAAAAATGCTGACAGAATTATTTTGTCAGCATTTTTTATGTTGAGATTCAATCAATTACGGTGTGTAAACTGTTTCTTTGGCTTTTCGATTATTTGCCTCACATCATACGTATTGTGTTCTTCTTTAAAATTATGGCTGAATGCGAGTTTCCGTAAATCATTCAGTAAAATCTAACTTTAAGGGGACTTCTATTTTTACTTTTTCCACGCCGCCCTTTTGGATTTCGCGAAG
>JAUNNU010000062.1 GCA_030537295.1 Bacteroidia bacterium | reverse complement strand
GAAGTTCCTCCAATTGAGCCATTGCGACTTTGAAGTTATAAACCGCTTGACTCATAGTGAGTTGCGATTGGACGAGGGCGAGCTGCGCATCATTCAGCTCCGTGAGCGTCGCCTTGCCGAGTTCGTACATCTTGGCCGCGATGTCGTAGCTCTTCTGCGCCATCTCAAGTGTCGATACAGCTGCGTAATAATTTTCTATATATGTGACAATCTGATTGTTATAGCTCTTATATGCTATTCTCAACTTGCGCTCGGTGTCCTCTCTGTTGAGCCTGAGGATGTCTTGCGCCGCAGTCTGCTGACGCACGTTGTAATGCTTGCTTAAACCGTCGAAGATCGGAATGTTCAAAGTCAGACCCAACACTGAATACGGATTCCAATTCAACTTGCTGTCATCGCTCATCGCAATGTAATTATATGAGAATGAAGCTGATAACGTTGGAATGTATTGATATTTGATCATCTTGATTGACCTCGCAAGTTGCTGTTCCTGCAACCCGAATTGGACGAGGGTGCTGTTCTTATCGAGATTGACGGTGTCGTTGACTTTGAAGGCGATGATTTCTTCCTCATATTGGTTCATATCGCCTTTGACTCCTATTTTGGTGTTGAGGTCAAGTCCCATCACGGCTTTGAGCTGCCAGATGGCGAGGTCGATGGAAGCGAGTGCGCTGTAAACATTCGGCTCCGCATTCTTCACATTGACTTTCGCCCTTAAATATTCGTATTCTGAAACTTTCCCGACATTGTACTTCTTCTCGGTCTGCTCGAAGTTGTAGGCAGCGTTGTCGTAAACATTTTGGTAAACCTCATAAACGTACTGTGCGATCAAGACCCCGTAAAACGCCTGTTTTACCTGCGAAACCATCGATACTTTTGATGAACGCGCCTGTTCTACAGCAAGTTCCACATCGAGTGCCGACAGTTTCAGGCTCTCCCACAGCTGTGCGTTGACAAGCGGCACCGCAGCGGTGACACCGGCGTTGACATTGTTCCATTTTCCGACGGCGATTTCCATAGCTTGTCCCTGAAAGTCCATCGCCATGACCTGTTTCTTTAATGTGCGCTGATAACTTCCGCTCGCATTGATGTTAGGGTAAAGCGCGGCATACGAGCCTTTTTTGGCGTAGCCGCTTTTGACAACGTTGAGGTCGGCTATTTTCACCGTGTTGCTCTCCTCAAGGGCGATTTGAATTGCTTCGTCAAGGCTGATGACCAACGAGTCCTGCACAACCTCCTGGGCTTGTGCTAAACTGTTCAGCATCAGCAGCGCGGAGCTTAAAACCGCCAGTAAAATTCCTTTTCTCTTTGACATTTTTTATACCTATTTTTGTTTGTTTATATGCGGATTTTCGAGAGTGCAAAAGTAATCAAAATTGTCTTTCGATTTGCCAACAATCTTAACAATTCAATGATGTTTTTTGTTGCTTCAACAAAACATTTTCTTGTTTCAACGAAATTAAAATATTGATGTTAAAAATCAGTAAAAAAACACTTTTTAAGCACCACATTGAAAAAATGTTTATCTTTGCCGCCGATTAAAAAGGTTCGTAATAATAGATGAAAAGCAATGTTCTCGGTATTAAAGTGAAGGCTTTGGGCATGAAGCTGAAGATATACGGTGTCTTCGTTTTGTGCGAGGCGTTTTTCATGCTTATCGCATCGATGGTGTCTTTGCATTACAATATTTATTACGATGAGAATGATGCGACATCGCTGCTTTCGGCCACCCTCGTGACTGGAATCATTGGCTTTTTCATGCTTTCGCTCGGACGCGAGAAATCAAGTAGGGCGCAGAGCAGGGAGGAGATGAGCAGCATCTCGATGAAAGACTCGTTTATCGTCGTGACGATGACATGGGTGCTTTTCGCAATTTTCGGAATGCTTCCGTTTCTTTTCTCCGACTGCATCGACAACGTCACCGATGCTTTCTTCGAGTCGATGTCGGGATTCACGACTACAGGCTCCACTGTGCTTAATGACATTGACTCGATGCCTCACGGACTCCTGTTCTGGCGTAGCATAATACAATGGCTCGGCGGCTTGGGTATCATCGTACTCTTCCTCGCCATCATACCGGCAATCAACAAAAGCTCAAACAAGACGATGCTTTTTTCGGCGGAGGCGACAGGACTCGGCGTCCAGAAACTGCATCCTAAAATGTCGGTGACAGCCCGCCGACTGTGGATCATCTACATCCTCCTCACTGTGATTTGCGTCCTCGCTTACTGGGCCGGCCCCATGGATCTCTTCGACGCTATATGCCACGCTTTCACCACCATCGCCAGCGGCGGCTTCAGCACGCACCAGTTGAGCATAGGCTATTATAATTCAACGTATCTCGAATATGTCGCGTCACTTTTCATGCTGATGTCGGGAATAAACTTCTCGTTGTATTATTTCCTGATCCGCGGCGATTTCTCGCTCTTCGCGAAAAATGAGGAACTCAGGTGGTTCCTCGGCATCGTGCTGGTCTGCGTCGCGGTGATGACAACGCTGTTTTATGTTGCGCCAAGCGTCGGGACAGTGGCGACCGATACTTCTGCATATCCGCCGGACGATTTCGAGTCGAGAATCAGGACCTCGCTGTTCCACGTAGCATCAATCATATCGTCAACTGGCTATCAGGCAACGTATTTTGATTACACTCTCTGGGGCGGGCTTTTCTTGGTTCCGACAATATTAATGATGTTGAGCGGCTCCTGCGCCGGTTCGACATCAGGCGGCATCAAGGTCATCCGCGAAGTGATATGCATTAAGTCTATCAACAACACAATCAAGCAGATACTTCATCCGAGTGCGGTCTTTACCGTGAGGATATCCAAAGAAGTGCTTTCCAATGAGATGCTGCTCCGGACACTGAATTTCCTGTTCTTCTACATCATCCTGTGCATGACGAGCATTGTCATCCTTGATGTCAGCGGATGTTCCATAAAGGAAAGCGTGTTCAACACTGTCACGGCCCTGAGCAATATGGGGCCAGGTGTCGGAAGCACCGGCCCGGCAGCGTCGTTCTCCGAACTCACCGACCTCGCAAAATGGGAGATGTCGTTCCTCATGCTCGTCGGTCGTCTTGAAATCTTCACCGTCCTGCTGCTGTTTACACCCGCATTCTGGGACAAGAAATAATATTCGTTGGTTGAGAAATTTCAATGTTTTGTTGAAAATAACAATCGACAATCCCATATTGAATTATTTTTGCAACGATGAGCGAGATTAAAAATAAATTGTCAAAACTGATAGACAGACACCGTTTTATAATAAGCTGGACGGTGGTCTTTCTGTTTTTTTTCTTCTCTTTCAAACATGTCGGATATGGTATCGCATTGTTCCATGCGCTGATTGTCACATTGTCAATGGTTATCGTCTGCCTCGTCGAGAGTGAAGTCCTCGTCAGATTTTTCCTCAGAAAAGGCAAACGGTTCTTGTTCTATATCCTGAACGTAGTTGTAATTGTTGGGTTTTCAACACTTTTCATCCAGATGCAGATGATGATGGCCGAATTGGTGAAAAATCTTGTGCCGGGAATGCCAATGGCAGATCCGGATGTTGATTGGACTGTGCCTTTCATCATCAGGATCTTGCTTTACACATTCGTGGCGTCAATAACCGTAATCACTTATTTAGAAAGAAGCGAGCAGGAGACACAGCGGCTGTCGAATGAGCTTAAAATTGAAAACCTTGACATGGAACTGCGTTACCTGAAGTCGCAGATAAACCCGCATTTCCTTTTCAACGCATTGAATAACATCTATTCTCTCGTTTACATCAAAGATGAAAAAGCGCCAGAAAGCGTCCTGAAACTTTCCGAGATGCTTCGTTATGTGATGGTTGACTGCCAGGCTGATACTATTTCCTTGGAGAAGGAGATGAGATTCATTGACAATTACATCGATTTTCAGCTGATGAAACATGATGGAAAACGAAATATTTCATTTGAAAAGAAAGTGAAGAACTGGGGCTTCATGCTCCCGCCGATGATTTTCCAGCCGATAGTTGAAAATGCTTTCAAATATTCGAGAATCGAAAATGACCAGAATGGTTTTATTAGATTTGTTGTAAAACAAAATGAAAACAGCCTCGAATTTGAAGCTGAAAATTCGATTAGAAACAATTCTGTCAAGGTTGTGTCAACAAAGCAGGATAATGGCAGTGGTATAGGCTTGCAAAACGTAAAGAAAAGATTATCATTACATTACAACGAAAATTTCTCTTTTGTTACCGAAGAGAAAGATAATATTTATAAGGTGGTAGTGAAAATTGCAAACTGAAATTATGAGGAAGTATAATGTTTTAATCGCTGATGACGAGTTCTTGGCTCGTAAACTCATTCAGGAATATGTTCAGAAAATCGAGTCTTTGAATCTTGTCGATTGCTGTTCCGACGGACTTAAGGCGATGGAAATCCTTATGAACGAAAAGATAGACATTCTTCTGCTTGACATTCAAATGCCAGACCTGACGGGTTTGGAACTGCTTAAAACAATTGAAAATCAACCGGCTACGATTCTTACGACAGCTTATTCAGAATATGCAGTTGACGCTTTTGAACTTGGTGTCGTGGATTATCTGCTCAAACCTTTTGATTTCCCGCGATTCCTTCAGGCAATCAATAAGGCGATTGACATGCGTCCGAAGGAGATTTCGGCGGCGGAACCGACGCAAACGCCGTCAGATTATATCATGGTGAAGGCCGATTATAAACTTTACAAAGTCAACTTCTGCGATTTGCTGTTTATCGAAGGACAGCATGAATATGTCACTTTCCATACGAAGACGAAACGCATTACGGCTTTGTATTCGCTTAAGAATCTTGAAGATACGCTCCCGAAAGACAAATTCGTGCGTGTCCATAAGTCGTATATCGTGGCGTTCGATTATGTCGAAGACATTGACAAAACCACAGTTACGGTGGCAGGAAACAAAATATCAATCGGTGCCAGCTATCGCGACGAACTCATTGAAAAACTCAATAACTGAAAGAAACGATGTCGCCGCAGATATTTAGCGACGACATCGTTGCGTTGTCAAGTTAATTGTTCAAGGCCTCGAATCCTTTTTCCATGGAGTTTGATGACGGCTTCTGATACACCCTCAAGTCAAATTCAGGGATTACTGCAAAGATGTGGTCGAAGATGTCGCTCTGAATTTTCTCATACGCAATCCATTCTTTTTCAGCGCTGAAACAGTAAACCTGAATCGGTATTCCTGACTCTGTCGGTGCCTGTTGACGCACCAAAATGGTGAGTTCTTTGCTGATGTTCGGGTTTGTGTTCAGAAACTCAACGAGATATGCCCTGAAAATCCCTATGTTGGTCTGGCGGCGTCCGTTGACGAGATTCGATGTGTCAATGCCGTTTTCTTTGTTGAATTTGTCAATATCAGCTTCAGTATCAGTGATATAGCGGTTTACCAACTGGTATTTTTTGAAACGTTCGAGCATCTCTGGCGTGCAGAATTTCACGGAGTCGGCATCTATTGTTATTGAACGTGAGATGCGGCGTCCAGCTGACTCCGACATGCCTCTCCAGTTGGTGAACGGGTCGGTGACAAGCGAATATGTCGGTATCGTGGCAATGGTGTTGTCCCAGTTTTGAACCTTTACCGTCGTAAGCCCGATGTCAATCACAGTTCCGTCAGCCTCGCCTTTGACAATCCAGTCGCCGATACGAACCATGTCGTTGACAGTCAACTGAATGCCTCCGACAAAACCGAGAATCGAGTCTTTGAAGATAAGCATCAGCACCGCCGACAATGTGCCGAGTCCGAGGAGAATGCTTTTCAAGTCACGGTTGGTGAACGCTGCGATGACAAGAAGAATGCACGCTATCACAAGAATAATCTTTATGACTTGCGACACGCCTTTCATCGGTCGTGTCTTCGATACGTCTTTTGTGTTGTAAATGGCTTGTAATGTGTCGATTAACGACATTATTATACCGATGTATGTGATTATTTCAAAGACTTTCGTCAATGTCAGGATTGCACTTGCAAGTCCTGTGAATTCCGGAATGATCGCCTCAATGCATCCTCTCGTAAGATAAATCGGGATCAAAAACGACATCCTCTCCGCAAAGTGATAGTTGAGCAGAAAATCGTCGTATTTGTTCTCGGTTCTTCTGATCAGATTGCCTAAAACCTTCTTAATCAGCCATTTACTAACGAAAAACAATAACGTTGAAGCTAAAATCAATGAAATCAACGCAATGATCTGCGCTGAATCGTATGCGGTGGCTTGCGAAATGCTCGTCTTCTGCACCAATTGTGTAAGATAATCAAGATAGCTTTTAATCATTTTTCTTTCTTTTAGAATTTAAATGGTGTTTGGCAGCAAAATGTTCAAACTTAATTCGTTTATTTTAACGGTAACGTCTTTCGGCATCATTATTGCTTCGCCGTCGATGTTGGCGAAGTCTTCTTTCTCTCTGATGACGTTGATTTTCTTTGCTTTATGAATCTCGACGAATTTTGTCTTGTCGATTCTGTTTGTTATCAGGCGTTCGGCTACAAACCCGACTTCGAGCAGGTTCGGTTTCTTGAAGATGCAGACGTCAAGAAGTCCGTCGTTCAACGAGGCGTGTGGCGAGATGGCGGCGTTGTAGCCGAATTGGTTTGAGTTGGCGAATGAGATGAACATCGCATCGCATTCTATTTCTTTTGTGTCGTCGAGGATCAGCTTGTAATGTCCTGATTTGAAACGTGGATATTCCTCGGTGATGAATTTCACGTAAGTCATGAAGCCGCGGTTCGGGTCTTTTGCGAAATAGTCGGCGATGAGCGCGTCGAAACCAACTCCGGCGATGCTGATATATGGCACTCCGTTGACGGTCGCGGTGTCGATTTTCGTCTTGAACCCGTTGTTAATCACATCGGTGATGATTTTTTGAGGCTTCAACGGCAGATGTAGATGATGGGCGAGTCCGTTGCCTGAACCGTACGGAACAATGGTGAAGGTCTGCCTCGAACCGATCATCGTTGTGGCGACTTCGTTGATGGTGCCGTCACCGCCGACGGCAACGATGGTGTCGACGTCATCGGCAATGGCATTGGCAGTCAGCTCTTTGGCGTGCCCGCCGTATTCGGTGAACGAAATGCTGTAGTCGAATTTGTCCTTGTCGATGAGACTGTCAACGATATTTGGGAAATCCGTTTTGTCGTGATGCCCCGAAATCGGGTTTACTATAAAAAGAATCTTTTCTCTCATTTTATATGTAATGTGTTATTAATCATTCGGTTGTTGTATTGCTGGAGATGAAGTTTGAAATCGGTGTCAATATCTTTCCATCTCTCGTCACTTTCGATGTATAGGTTGTTTTCCAATTGTGGGTCTTCAATAATGTCATAAATGGCAAGAATTTCCGAGCCGTCCGACTGCAACATGAATCTGCCGTCACAATATTGGTAAACGTTGTTCAGGAAACTTGTGAAGTTCGGTTGCTGTATGCTGTCGAACAGGTTTCTGCCAAACGAGAATGTCGAATCGGAATGATTTAATGCCGCCAAAATGCTGACACCTAAATCGGTTTGCTGTGCCATGATATTGGTTTTCAAAGGTTTGATGATTCTGGGGGCGTAAAATACAATCGGGATTTGGAATTGTCCGTAGCCGTTCAGATATTCGTCAAATTGATGTTCTGGGTTGACATGGTCGCCGAGAATGACGAAAAGCGTGCTGTCAAACCAATCGTATTTTGAAACGGTCTCAAAGAACTTGCGCATTGAATCATCGGCATAACGAATCGTCTTCTCAAATGGTGTCTTGTAATTTCCGTCGGGCAAAGTGTAATTTTCGGGAATTGTGAATGGGTGGTGCGACGACAATGTGAAGACTCCGGCCGCAAACGGTTTCGGCATCTCGTTGATTATCTGTGCAGTATATTGTAAAAATGGCATATCGAAAATGCCCCATGTGCCGTCATAATCGCTTTCGTTGTTGTACTCGTTCCTCCCGTAATATTTGTCGAAACCCGCTGAAACTGCGGAGGCGTCAAAACTCATTGAGCCGTTGTTGCCTCCATGAAAAAATGCTGTGGAATAACCGTGTTTTTTCAGCGTCGTTCCCCATCCATCCAACCTGTTGGCGGCGTATTTCGATGAGGCATAATCAGTTACCATCAACGATGGTAATCCCGAAAGCGTTGATGTCAGGGCGTCTATCGAACGACGGCCGTTCGCCATGCCATTGAATGTCAGGCTTTGTGAAAACAAGGAGTCAAGGAACGGAGTTATACTTTCGGTCCTTTTCTCGTTGTAATAACTTATCATCTCCTGCCCGTGACTTTCCAAAACAATAACAAAAACATTGAAACCTTTTGCGTCTTTTTCAAGGAATCTGTTGATTTTCAAATTCTTCTGAATCGGAGAATATAAATTCTCAATCTCGTCATCGTCAAAAAAATCAATCTTCTCCAAAGTCTCGCCTGAAGAACCCAAACAAATGGTGAATGGCGTGTTCAAAACCAAAACCATGTTCTGCGTGGTCGTGTAACTTGCCGCCGTGATTATTGTAATCGGACAGGTCTGAAAACCGCCCCGGATGCCAATCACTCCCCAGAAAATTATTATTATGAAAATGATGGAACGTGTTATATACCAACGTTTTACGTTTGTGATATTTTCTTTTTTAACCTGAGTTTTTTTAACTATTAAAATCAAAATAATCGCCGTCAAAATAACGAACAATGCGATAAACCAGAAGTCTTTGATGAAATGCATCATCATACTCCCTTGATTATCATCTGTTTCGTGGAAAAATTCCGTGAGTTCAGATGTCATTCGCTTGTCGATGTAACGATAGTAAATCACATCAACCAGATTGACAGAAATGGCAAGCCAGTTTACGAAAACATACAGAATATCAATGACTTTACGGTATATTTTGTTGAATTTGAATCTGAAAGGAAGCCCCATTAAAATCAGAAGTGGCAGGTTGCCGACAATCAGCGGCCACATGTCGAACCTGATTCCGATGAAAAACAATCGGAATTGCTCGTGTATGGTCAGTCCGGGGAAATTATCTGTGTTGAAAATAAAAAGTAACCATCGGCTCAGGCTTAGCATCAACAACACGACAAAGAGCCTGATAATGAATACTTTCCAAAGTGATATTTCTTTTTTTGACCACATGTTTTCAAAAATTTTAATGCGCAAAGTTAATAAAAATATATTAACGCAATGCCTTTTGTTTAAAAAATGATGTTTTGCATTAACTCAATCCGAGAAACTTTTTGTACTTTTGTGAAAGGAAAATAAATGTGTATTATGAAATTTAAAACATTGATTATCATTCTTTTATGTTGTTTTTCTTCTTTGGCTCAAAATGTCTATCCTCAATATCCGAATCCAACGGGCAATAAGTCGTATGTGCTTTCCGCTACTTTCGCTGAATTGAGAAATAACGCTTTTCATGCCGGAGTTGACATCAAGACCGGCACGATTGGGAAGAAGGTTTTTGCTGTCGCCGACGGTTACGTGAGCCGCATCGGAGTTTCTCCATACGGTTATGGGAAAGTCGTGTATGTCACTCATTATGATGGGTTTATGTCGGTTTATGCACATCTCGACAGTTTTAATGAAACGATTGCTGAATATGTGAAAAACAAGCAATATGATACGAAATCGTTCAAACAAAACATCTTTTTTGAAAAGGACGAGATTCCTGTCAAATGCGGTGATTTGCTTGGACTTAGCGGCAACACCGGCGGTTCCGGCGGACCTCATCTTCATTATGAAATCCGTGATGCGGCAACGCAGCATCCTCTTGATCCGTTCTTGTTTGGAGTGAAAATCAATGATCGCATTTGCCCGACACTCAACGGACTCGCTGTTTACCCGGCCGAGAAATCGTCTGTCATTGGCAGAGATACCGTGGCTTTTTTCACACTTGATGGCGGAAACGGTGAGTATTCACCGAAATGCGGTGAGATAAAAGTTAACGGTACCGTGTCGTTTGGCTTGTTGTATTTTGATAAGACTGCTGATTTGAATCACAAATACGGTGTTGACAGAATAGAACTTTATGCTGCCGGCACGTTAATATTTGATTTGAATTTTGATGAATATTCGTATGATGAAACAAGATATATCAATAGTTTGATTGATTATCCGAGATATGTCAAGGATGGGAAACGCTATGTCAGAACCGAGATTGATGAATACAATATTTTGAGTCTTTATGGCAAACGTGATGGTTTCGTGACTGTGAACGAAGGCGAAAAATTGGATATGAAGTACGTGGTGACAGATAAAAGCGGGAACGTCTCGACACTGAATTTTACGCTTGTCGGCGAGAAACCTTTGGAGGAATTTAATGTAACTAATTATAGCAGAAGTTATTACCGAGTTGATGGCAGGTCGGAAACTTTTGTCGGACTTGATGGCTTGACAGCGAAAATTCCTGAAAAGGCGTTTTATAAATTTGAATATGTCTTGGCAAGACAAAGATACGACATCAAGGGCAAGTTCGCCTCCGATTGCGTTTACGAACTCGGTTCTGCTGAAATTCCTGTTCAAAATTCAATATTGATTTCAATTAAACCGTCAGAAAAATATGAAAAATCCGATAAATTATATGTGGTTAGTATTGGAAAAAATGGCAATACATCTTCGTTGGGCGGGAAATTGGTTGACGGTAGAATCGAAACGAAAGTCAGGAACCTTGGACTGTTCGCTCTCGCCGTTGACTCCATCGCACCGGAAGTTAAACCGGTTAATTTTTCAAACAATGCCTCCGTTTCTGAATGTAAAAGATTGAAAATCAAAATAAAAGATTGTGAAACTGGCATAAACAAATACGATATTTATGTCAACGACAAATGGGTGATAGGGGAGTATGACGCGAAAAACAATCTGCTTTTTTATGAAATTGACAACCATTTCATTAAGGGAAACAACAACGTGAAAATTGTCGTCACAGATGGTGTCAACAACAAAACGGAGAAATCGTATAAACTTGTCTATTAGCGTTCTGCGGGGACGTAAATGTATTGGTATGCGCCCGCGTCAGGTGTGTTTCCTCTTTCAACGCCGTCAAAGTCGAATTGGAGATCGCCTGCTGAATAGAACGGGTCGCCGACACCGATTGCGGGCGAAAGCGTGTCGAGATGATAGTCGAAACCGAAGTAGTTGACGAATTTCGGATCTTCGTTAAACTTGCAGCTTTTGAAAATGTCTTCGTTTCTGCGCTTGGTGCGAATCAGGCAGTTGTTGAAAACGTATGTTGTGTCGATGTCCGGTGCCGAGTAGAACTCCGTGCCGAATTCGTCTTCGAGGCTGCCGTACATGATGCAGTTGTTCATTTCGAAATTGAATGGATAAGCGTAAGCCAATCCGTCGCTCGGATTATTGTAAACATTTGAGAAATAAAGCGTTGGCGAATGTCTCGCTGATTCTTTCCAATAATTTCCGACAGTTCCGTGTGTGAAGAGGTAGTTGCCGCCTCCGGCGAGGTAAAGCCCTGATACTCCGCAGTTTGCGACGATGAAATTTGATGCACCGAGTGTGTAGCAGTCGGCGTAAATTCCCATTCCGGTGTGGTTTTCGATAACTGTATTTTCGATGTAAGCCGGAGCCATGTTGTCTTTCAGGAAACGCTCGGCCTGAATGCCGATGAATCCGTTTCTTATTATTGCGTGGTTGATGTAATGCCCGTGGTCCTCACGCGCTTCCATGAGCCAGATTCTGTCCCATTGGCCGGGTTCATCCCTGTAAAACGACTCAAGTCGGTCGCCTTGGAAGACGACGGGGTTTTCTCTCGTTCCGTTGACGATGAGCTGTCCCTCGCTCCACGACCAAAGTCCGCTTCCGTCGTGGAAATAAATGTGTGTTCCGGGTTCGATGACAAGCGTCCCGTATGAGTTGATGAGGGCGACACCGTAAACAACGTATGTCGTGTCGGCGGTCCAATGTGTCTCCTCAAGACTGTCGGCGACAATTTTGTATTTGTAACTGTCGTTGAAACGTTTGTCGCCGATGATGTATTTCGCGTTCTGCCCGTAGGCGTTCAGATGCACGACGCTCTCGTTGCCGTTGGTGTTGAAAATCAGCAGATCTTCAACAAAAAACGGTGTGTTGCCGCTTGTCGGGTCAATCGTCACCTTGATGAAAACATAAAGGCTGTCGCCGGAATAGATTTCCTTGTCGGAAAACTGGTATCCGCTTTCGCCATCGACGTTGATGCTGTAACTCGAAGTCCTGCCTTCTGCAAGCCGTATCGAATTGATTTTCAGATTTTCGTTCGTTTTGTTGTAAATCATCAGCGTGCGTGTTGACGAGCCAAGGCTTGTGAATACTGTGTCAAACGCAATCGTGTCAGTAGAAAGACTGATGTTCAAGGAGCTGTCTGTCGAGAAATCAAAGTTTTTCTTGCATGACACAGCCGTTGTGATGACTGCCAATATTATGATTGTCAAGTACTTGTGCATCGCTTGATGATTTAAGAACTAACGATTTTCCGATTTGATTGTCAATTTTTTTCTGAATCTTGCTTGATGAAATCTTCGTATTTCATGTTCAGATAGGCATCTGTCCCGAAATATTTTAATATCGGAAGGAATCTGCTGGTGTCCATGTATCCTGGTGCGACGGTTATCAGCCTGTTGTCTTCGTTCATGAAAACGTATGACGGGTACGACATTTTGCCTTGCAGCAGAGCCGCCGCCAGCTGATGTGTGCCTCTTCCGTTTGCGCCGCCTTCATTCACGAAAGTGTAACCTGCAAAAACGATTGTGTCGGTGCGTTCGGCGTTGAATTTCACGGCGTAATAATTTTCGTTCATATATTCAACGACATCTTTGTTTATGAATGTTGTCTGGTCCATTCTCTTGCACCAGCCGCACCAGTTGGTGAACACGTCGATGAAAATCTTCTTTGGAACTGTCTTGTTGGCCTCGATGGCTTCTTCAAAGCTCATCCATTTGATTGTCTGCACTTTGTCACATTGCGCCTTGTCGGAATTTTCGCACGGCGTGCCGCATGATTTCGTGCATTGGGCGGCTCCGATAAATGGCATCGCCATCAACATTGCCAATACTAATAATGTCTTTCTCATTTTTTATTTGTATTTTCTCTCTACTCTCTAAACTTTACTCTTTTAGCTATTAACTCTCCTCTTTCATCTCCCTTCTCGAATCCTTCTCTTTCAGCGAATCGCGTTTGTCGAAGAAATGTTTTCCTTTTGCCAAGGCGATTTCGAGTTTTGCCAACCCGTTGTCGTTGATGAACATCTCTACGGGGATGATGGTGAATCCTTTTTCGCTGCTTTTGGCCTTTAACTTACGTAACTCCTTCATATTCAGAAGGAGCTTGCGGTCGCGCTTTGGAACGTGGTTATAATATGTGCCGAATTTGTATTCCGCGATGTGCATCCCGATGACAAACAACTCATTGCCGATGAAGGTGCAATACGAATCCACGATGCTTGCCTTGCCTTCACGGATGCTTTTTATCTCCGTGCCTGTCAGCACAATGCCGGCGGTGTATTTGTCGATGAGGAAATACTCAAACGACGCCCGTTTGTTTTTTATGCTTATTCTTACCTGTTTTACCTTGTTCATAAAAATGTGTTACGATATGGTGGTTGTCGTTTCGCACCCTAAATACCTTAATCACCTAACCACCTAAATACCTATTTTATATCACCGAGGATGAGCGGCATTCCGTCATTGCTGTTGCCGACGATGACGATTTTTGAATTTGGTGATTCGGCGAGTTTCAATGTGGCGTCGATGCCTTTCTCACGAAGAATTTTGTCGTTGATACTTGCGCTGACGATGTTGTTTGCGCGTGCTTTACCTTCAGCTTCAACACGCTGACGTTCAGCCTCTTGCGCTGCTTTGTCGAGCTTGAACTCATATTCGAGGGCTTCCTGCTCCTGTTTCAATTTGCTTTCGATTGCCGACTTGATGGTTGGCGGAAGCGTCACGGAACGGATGAGAACCTGATCGAGTTCGATGTGTTTGGTGTCTAAGAGTTTCTTGGTTTCTTCGAATATTTCTTCCTGAATTGCGTCGCGTTTTGTCGAGTATATCTGTTCAGGCGTGTAACGTCCGACGACGCTTCTTGCGGCGGAACGCATGGCCGGAATGACGGCTCTCGTCAGATATTGCGTGCCGATTGTGGCATGAAGTTCGCCGAGTTCCTCCCATTTCGGTCTGTACCATGTCGAAAATTCTATCTTGATTTCCAGACCGTTGGACGACAACGCACTCATCTCTTCGTCGGCAACCTGCTGACGTGTCTCGTATTCCGTCATCGTGTTCCAAGGCGCGATGAAATGAAAACCTTCTTCGTATGTCTTTGATGTGTCGATGCCGCCGCCGAACAGACGGTAAAGCACGCCGCCGTTACCCGCGGGGATGGTCACTGTGATCCTGCTCCAGAAAATAATGAGTAGCAACACCGCTACTATAACTACGACAATAGGTGTGAATTTCTTGTTGTTCATGTTGCTATTGTTCTGATAATTAGACTGTTGTGTGTATTCCATGATAAAATGAATTTTGAAAATTAACGTTGCAAAGATAATGAAAATTGTTGAGGTAAAGTGTCATTTTTTCAAAATAAATTTCATAACATGATTGTAAAAATATTACATATAAGTTATAATTCTGAAATAATTGTTAAAATTATAACTTGTAATTGATAAAATTACATCCAGACATCTTGGTTGATTGCATCTGATGAAACAAGGGGACGTGAGTTCGGACGACTCAAAAGCATTAACGATAACTACCCTAAATACGTCATCTCAATGTCGCCGCTCGTGAAAAGAAGCGACGACAATGGGATAACGCACATCGGTTTGAGAGAATTTCTCGCAAACGGTCTCTAATTATGTCAGCTTGAACGCAATAGGAATCATGTAATGGACTCTCACCGGCTTGCCTTCGTTTTTGCCGGGTTTCCATTTCGGCATCAAATTGACAACGCGTAACGCCTCGGCATCGCATTCTTCGTCAAAACCTCTCATCAGCTCAACGTTTGTTATGCTGCCGTCAACGTCGATGACGAACTGGATGTAGCATTTGCCTTCGATTCCTTTTTCCATCGCCGACTGCGGATATTTGATGTTTTCCGAGATGAAAGTCAACATCTTAGCTGTTCCGCCAGGATATTCCGGCATTTGCTCGACAACCTTATAAATTGAGTCGTTTTTCGGAATAAAGGAAACATTGTAACTGTCGCTGTTTTTTCTCTCAATATACCAAAAATCATCTGGCCAAAATGAGAAATCCATGACAGTGTCGTTTTTTACGCAACTGAAATCAAAGCTACTTTGCTCGCCGCGTGTGTCAACTATGTTGACTTTGCTTGGATCTGCGAATGTGATGTCAGGTTTTGAGCCTTCAAATGAATAAGTCTTGACAGTTTGTGCGTTCAATGCGTTGTTGTTGGGAATGCAGTTTGCGAGCAATAGCAGCGCAAACATTGGGGTTGTGAGCAAGACCTTGAATATCAGGCCTTTGGTCTTTTCTTTTTGTGTAATCATCTTGATTCTTTTTTTAGTTAGTGAAAAACTGAAGTTATTGCCTATACTTGTTGAAGCGCCCGGCCGTGCGCCTGTTCCTGAAGCCGTGCACTGCTGCAGGATCAACATCATATAGTCGGTCTTGTCCGCGCCGTTGTCGATGACATCACGGTCGGCGGTGTATTCGTGAATATTCTGTAAGTCTTTTTTAATCAGACGCATGAAAGGGTTGAACCACTGGAAGGCGGTCGCCGTCTCGATGAAAATGATGTCGTAAGAATGACGGTTTCTGACGTGGCTCATCTCGTGCTTCAAAATCTTCGGGTCGGTTCCGCCTTTCGGAAGGAAAATATTATTCATGAAAGAGTAGGGGATGTGTTCTTCCTCTGTCATCACAATGTTGATTCCGCTGATGCTCTCGGATGCGTTTGCCATTGCTATCTTGCGGATTTTCAATATGTTAAATACCATTTTTGATAAAAACAAGATTACACCTATAATATATAGGATTGAAACGAGATTAATCCAATTGAGGCTGTCAGGCGATGCGTTCTTGGCTTTTACAACCACTTCCTGAAGCGTGAAATAACTCGGAATGTTTTGCGTAAATGTCACGTTTTCAGGTAATTGCGCCGGTATCGTGATGTGAATGAACGGCAGCGTGAATGCAAACGCGGTCATCAAAAGCAACATAAACCTGTTGAACTGAAACCTGTTGCAATTCCTGAAAAGCAAACGATAAGTCAGCCAAAGGACTGCCGTCGCTATAAATGTTGTTATAATGTTGATAATCATAATGTTATTTGTTAATTTTTTTTACTTTTTTAGACGCACTGCAGTGCGTCTCTACAATTTGCCGTTCATAATATGTCATCGCCTATTTTACTCCTCTTTTAACTTTCCTCTCTT
>JAUNNU010000171.1 GCA_030537295.1 Bacteroidia bacterium | reverse complement strand
ATCTTCCTTACGCCTTCACCGAGCAAGGTGTCGCCATGCTGAGCGGCGTCCTTCACTCGCCGACTGCCATTGAAGCCAATATCAGAATCATGCGGGCGTTCGTTGGAATGAGGCATTTCATCAATGAAAACACTAAACTATTCCAAAGAATTGAAACCATTGAATATCACCAGCTTGAAACAGACAAACGAATTGATGAGGTTTTTTGCCTTCTCGACAAAAAGAAAGAATATCCTTCCGAAGGCATTTTCTTCGACGGACAAATCTTCGACGCTTACGTCTTCGTTTCAAACTTGATCAAAAAAGCACAGAAAGAGATTATCCTCATTGACAATTACGTTGACGAAAGCGTCCTGAACATCCTTTCAAAAAGAAACGGACATGTCGATGTCACAATTTACACTTCTAAAATCTCAAATCAGTTCAAACTCGATTTGGAAAAGTATAATTCTCAATATCAACCGATTACAG
Organism: Bacteroidia bacterium; assembly: GCA_030537295.1. GTDB lineage: Bacteria > Bacteroidota > Bacteroidia > Bacteroidales > F082 > Limimorpha. The sequence continues at coordinate 2,944 of JAUNNU010000171.1, read as the reverse complement.
TTAGAAATTTCAACAAGTCGCACGACAGGTTTCTGATTATCGACGATGAAATATATCATCTCGGGGCGTCGCTGAAAGACTTGGGCAGAAAATGGTTCGCGTTTTCAATATTACGTTGCAGTAAAGAATTACTGCTGAATAATACAATATGAAAGAGCCTCTATTTCTCAACAAATTCAAGCACTGAATCTGTCACATATTTCAGCTGTTCGTCGGTGAACTCGGTGTGGATCGGGAGTGCCACGACGTGGTCGCAGAGATACTCGCAGACCGGGAAGTCGCCCTGTTTGCAGCGCGGGTCGGCGTAGGCCTTCTGCAAATGGAGCGGCACCGGATAGTAGATCGCGTTCGCGATGCCCTTCGACTGCAGATGAGCCATGAGGCCGGCGCGGTCAACGTCTTTCAAGACAACAACATACTGATGATATACGTGGTCGGTGAAAGCCGGATGCACCGGCGTGTATGTGCTCAGCCTCAACGGGATGACACAAAAGATTGTGGTGAAATAAAGAAAGCTGTCATACGACCGAATTTAACCGGGCGGATTGCAAAATTCATGCAATCCGCCGGTTTTGTTTGTGAGCGTCATCCGTTTTTTGTATTTTTGCAGCCGATTTCAAAGTGAATTAAAATTAACAGCAATGAAAAAAATATCCTTTATCCTTGCAGTACTCTGTTGCTTTTCAATGAACGCCCAGAATGTGGGAGATGTATTCACAGTTCCCAGCCCCAAAGGCACATACAAAATCACCTCAATCAACCCGAATACGGTTACGCTTGTCACGGCTCAAACATCCAAAGACAATCCGCGTTATGAGATTGATTACATCACCGTTGAGTACGAAGAAGCGACATACGACATCACTTCCGTCCAACAAGATGCTTTCAGAAATTATCACGACGCCAATGTCAGATTAAATTTCAACAAGTTGTCCAACATCTCAACCGCTGCCTTTTACAATGTTACATGCTACGAAATCAATTTGTCAGGTTCTCACTTGACAGTGATTCCAAACAATGCCTTTATGGATGCCAATTGCAAAGAGGTTTCCATCCCAGAAAGCGTCACGAGAATCTCCGCAAATGCGTTTAAAGAATGTACTGTCAGTACTTTAAACGCGTCCAACCTGACATACATCGACGACGCAGCCTTTCAATGGTGCAGAAGTCTGACATCCATCGACCTATCCAAAGCTACTTATATTGGCGGTGCTGCTTTCTACGGATGTTCGGCATTATCAGCCATCGACTTGTCAAATGTGACATACATAGGCGGAAACGCATTTGAAGAATGTACTAATCTGAAAAACATCACACTGCCTCAATGCCTAAAGACAGTGAAGCAAAACGCATTCAGGGGCTGCTACCTGACATCGCTGACGATGTACAACACGGCAGAGACTTTCGAGAACAACCAGCACATCATGGCTGACAACGGCACCGTCACCATGAACATCATTGACTGGGGCAACAAGAACGCGCTTTCAGGCAACTCGGGCATCAACCAGGCGATAACCTACAAATATGACAATGAAACGATTACCGGTGAACTCTCCCTACCCGACAATCTCACTATCTTAGGCGAAGGCGCACTCTACCACTGCATCGACCTCACCATCATTAACATGCCAGCGAGCCTCACGCAAATCGGAGCCAAAGCTCTGGCGAAATGCTCCAACCTCAGCGCCATACATTGTGACGCCACGACAGCTCCTGTTGTAGCTAACGCCAACGCCTTCAGCGAGGTTGACAAGAATATCAACATCTTCATCCCCGACAACGCCGAGAGTTATTACTCTTACAAACACACCACGGGCTGGAATGAGTTTTCCAACTATCTTGTTTCTCTGCAAACAATTAAAGGCGCCGCCATCATTGAGCTGAACCACACGGCGGGCAGCAACCCTTCACAGGACGTGCTGAATATCGTGACCAACTACTCGGCACAAATCAACGCCGCCGATGACAAGGCAACCATCGAGGCTATCACGCAAGCCGGTGTCGCAGCCATCATCGAGCAGATAAAAATCGACCGCGGCTTGGTCAAGATCGGCAATCTGTATTACTTACTCGACAGCGAGCACCACACGGCCACCGTCACCTACGGCGGACTCGAGGCCGACGGCTACGCCACGGCGGAATACACGGGCAGCATCACTATCCCCGCCACCGTGGAACATGAAAATGGCACATACAACGTGACGCTCATCGGCGAACACGCCTTCCAGAACTGCACTAATCTTACCGCCGTCACCTTCCACGACGACATCACGGAAATCAATGATTACGCCTTCCATAACTGCTCAAAGATAACGAATTTAGTTCTTCCTTATAAAACAACATATATCCACAGCCACGCATTTTCTTCCTGCACTGCTCTGCAAACCCTCGAGTTGCCATACATGATACAGGCTATCGATAATTTAGCTTTTGAAAACTGCTCTGCTTTAACGGCCATCACGAGTTTGTCACCAACGCCAAGTGCTTTGGGATACGGCCCGTTTAATGGTGTCAGCAAGTCGATTCCGGTCACCGTTCAGGGCAGCAGCCTCGAGGCATATCAGCAAGGACCGTGGGGCGGCTTCACCAACTTCGTCACCAACCAGAGCCTCGATGCAGCCAAGACCAACGCCAAGAATGCCATAGTCGCGGCTTTGGGTTCATACCATTACGTCAGCTACATCGGCAATCTCGCCATGGGTTTCTGTCAGCGCATCGAGGCCGTCACAAGCATCGAACAAGTAGAAGCACTCGGCACCGAAGGCGTTTATGCCGTGACATATTCCATCAAGACCTATCAGGCGACATTCGGCGAGATGGGCGAACCCTGCGAGGACTGCCCTGCCGTGGAGGTGAAGAAAGGCACAACGACCGTCAAACTTTACAACCCGGAGAAGGTGGAGTTCAGGAAGGAGTAGAGTTTTTAGTCTTTAGTTTTTAGTTT
>JAUNNU010000061.1 GCA_030537295.1 Bacteroidia bacterium | reverse complement strand
CCTCAAATTCCTCAAATTATTCCTTCTTTTATTATGTCGTGGATGTGGATCATCCCGACGTACTTGTCGTTTTCCATCACTGGAAGCACGGAGATCTCTTTGTGTTGCATGATGTTCAGGGCATCGGCGACGAGGGAGCCGCGTTCCGCCGTGGTCGGGTTCTTCGTCATGATGTCGGCCACCTTCACTGTCTCGATGTTCGGGTGCTTCATCAGCATCCTGCGGAGGTCGCCGTCGGTGACGATGCCGACGAGTCTGCCGTTGTCGATGACGGCGGCGGCGCCGAGCATCTTCTCCGAGATTTCTATGATGGCTTTTGTCATGATGTCGTCGGGGCTGACCTGCGGCGCGCCGTTCTTCACGCACACGTCGCCGACGGTGAGGTAGAGGCGTTTGCCGAGTGCGCCGCCCGGATGGAAACGGGCGAAGTCCTGTGCGGTGAAGCCCCGCATCTTCAGGAGTGCCACCGCCACGGCGTCGCCCATCACGAGCTGTGCCGTCGTGCTGCTCGTGGGAGCCAGGTTGTTAGGGCACGCCTCGCGCGGCACCGTGGTGTCAAGGACGTAGTCGGCCTGTCTCGCCAAGTAGGAGCTGGTGTTCCCGACAATCGCGACGAGCTTGTTCCTTCTTATCTTTATTAAAGGTGTGAGGACTTTTATCTCCGGCGTCTCGCCGCTTTTCGACACCACGATGACGATGTCGTTGTCGCGGATGATGCCCAGATCGCCGTGGATGGCGTCGGCGGCGTGCATGAAAACAGCCGTCGTTCCTGTGGAATTTAGCGTCGCCACAATCTTTTGGGCGATATTTGCACTCTTGCCAATGCCCGAAACAATGACATTCCCGCTCGAATGGTATATCAAATCGACCACTTTTTCAAAATCATCGGTGAGCAAATCCTTCAATCCTAAGATGGAATTTGCTTCATTGTCAATGACTTGCAGTGCAATATCTTTAATATTTTCCATCATTGAAAATTTTTTTAAAATTTTTTGCTTTGTTAAAACTAAAAGATATAACTTTGTATTTGAAACGAGTTATAAAAACATCGTTGAAAAACGATGCAAAAATAATCAAAATTTCATAAAGAAGTCAATATGGCAAAAATTGATGAAAAAAGTTTACATGACCTGCTGAAGAATGTCTTCGGTTTTGAACAATTCAAGGGCAATCAGAAAGCTATCATAAAAAGTATTCTTGGAGGAAACAACACTTTCGTTCTCATGCCGACCGGCGGCGGGAAGTCGCTGTGCTACCAGCTTCCGGCGTTGATGAGCGAGGGGACGACCATCGTGGTGTCGCCGCTTATCGCGCTGATGAAAAACCAGGTTGACATGATCCGCAATTTCGGCACCGACACCGGGATAGCCCACGTGATGAACTCGTCGCTGTCGAAGGCGGAGCTGATGCAGGTGAGGGAAGACCTCATCCAGAAAAAGACGAAGCTCCTGTATGTGGCACCGGAGTCGCTGACGAAAGAGGAGACGCTTGAATTCCTGCGCGGACTCAAGATCTCTTTCTTCGCCATCGATGAGGCCCATTGCATCTCGGAATGGGGACACGATTTCCGCCCGGAATACCGCCGGCTCCGTCCCATCATCAATGCGATAAACCCCGAACTCCCGATCATCGCGCTCACGGCGACGGCAACGGTGAAGGTACAGCAGGACATCATGAAAAACCTCGAGATCACAAACGCCAAGGTTTTCAAGTCTTCATTCGACAGGCCTAACCTCTATTACGAAGTAAGAACAAAGACAAAAGACGTCTTCAAAGACATCGTCAAATATATAAAGAGCAACCCCGGAAAGTCGGGCATCGTCTATTGCCTCAGCCGCAAGAAGGTGGAGGAGCTCGCCGAGGCGTTGCAGGTCAACGGCATCAAGGCTCTCCCGTACCACGCCGGATTGGACAGCCAGACACGGCGCGAGAACCAGGACAAGTTCCTGATGGAAGAGGTCGATGTCATCGTGGCCACCATCGCTTTCGGCATGGGCATCGACAAGCCGGACATCCGTTTCGTCATCCACCATGACATCCCGAAGAGCCTCGAAGGCTACTATCAGGAGACCGGACGCGCTGGACGCGACGGCGGCGAAGGCAACTGCATAGCGTTCTACGACTACGAAGACATCCACAAACTTGAGAAGTTCAACAAGGGCAAGAACGTCGCCGAACAAGAGATAGCCCGCGAACTCCTCAACGAGACGGTGACATACGCCGAATCGCCGGTGTGCCGGCACAAACTGCTCCTGCATTACTTCGGAGAGGAATACCCGAAAGACAACTGCGGCTGCTGCGACAACTGCCTCAACCCGAAAGTGCGCTTCGACGGACAGGAAGACATCAAACTCGCGATAGAAGCCGTCATCGCGACAAAACAGCTGTTCAAGACGAAACACATCGCCGAACTCATCGCCGGCAAGGAAACAGGCGACATCAAAACAGCGAAACACGACACCAACGAGTACTTCGGCGCGGGCGACGACCACGACGACAGATACTGGACCTCGATAATACGCCAGGCCATCGTGAACAAACTGCTCACCAAAGATATCGACAACTACGGAATCCTGAAAGTGCCGAAGGAGGGAAAGGACTTCGTGAAGAAGCCTTATCCTGTGATGGTGGCGATGGACCACGACTACGACAAGACCGAAGAAGATGAATTCGACGAGGAAAGAGTATCCCTCTCAAAAGACTCAGGCACCGACAAGATACTGTTCTCGATGCTGAAAGACCTCCGCAAGACCATCGCGAAGAAGAAAAACCTGCCTCCGTTCGTCATCTTCCAGGACCCGTCGCTCGAAGACATGGCGATACAGTACCCAATCACCATCGAGGAACTGCAGCAGATCGCCGGCGTCGGAGCCGGAAAAGCTCAGAAGTTCGGACAACCGTTCATCGAGCTTATAAAAGAATACGTCGAGGAAAATGATATAACACGCCCGAATGACATGGTCGTGAAATCGGTCGTGAACAAGTCGGCATTGAAAATCAGTATCATACAGAATATCGACAAGCAGGTGCCGCTCGAAGACATCGCCTACGGAAAGAACCTCGACTTCGACGAACTCCTCACCGAAATAGAAAGCATCGTGGCCAGCGGAACGCATATCGACATAAAATACTACACCCGCGACAACATCGACGAATATCATCAGGAAGACATCATCGAATATTTCAAGACCGCGGAGTCTGATGACCTTGACACTGCAATGAAAGCCCTCGGCGAAAACGAATACGAAGAGGAAGAAGTGCGCCTGATGAGAATACAGTTCATGTCAGAAGTCGGAAATTAAGCGAAAAAATCGGATGACAAGAAACTTGTGCAACTTGTGTGAAAAACTTGTGCAACTTGTGTTAAGTAAGTTGAAAGGGCCAATCATTCCTTTGATGATGAGAAAAATATTTGTGATAACAGCGGCGTTGTTTTTTCTGGTTGGCTGCGGAAACCAGCCGGAAAAGACATTGCCGTCAGTGCTTCTCACTGAATCCCAGATGGTTGACGTGATGACCGATGTCCAGATAATGGAAAGCGTCATCTCTTACAAGAGAAGCGTGAACGGCAAGACGGCATATCTGAAGACACGCGGATTCGACACGATTTTCGCGCATTATGGCATCACCGATTCCATTTTCAAGGAAAACTACGACTACTATATCGAAGACCCGTTGGTCATGGCGCGCATCATGGATTCCGTAATCCAAAGACTCGGCGGCATGAAAGAATATTCCGACACCGTCGTTGCCGACACGGTTGTTGTTGCCGACCCCGTCATTGTTGTTGATGAAAATGCTCAAACACTATCTTCGCCTTCGCCGGACCGATAATCTCGCTTAATCTTTGCAAGTCAGCGTCTTTGACGTTCTGAACGGACTTCAGCTCTAACAGGAGCTTCTCGGCGGTCTGCTTCCCGATGCCTTTGATGTTGCTCATCTCCGAATGGATGAAACCTTTCTGGAACTGTTTCCTGTGGAATGTGATGGCGAATCTGTGAACTTCATCTTGAATGTACATCAGCAGCCGGAAAAGCTCGGAATTCGGTTTCACCTGAACCGTGTTCGGCGGGAAGCCGTAGAGCAGCTCGTTTGTGCGGTGACGGTCGTCTTTCGCCAATCCAGCGATTGGAATCTCTATATGTAATTCGTCTTCAATGACTTGCCTCACCACTTCCATCTGGCCTTTGCCGCCGTCGGTGATGATGAGGTCGGGGAGTCTTTTGCTTTCCTCCACGAGACGCGAGTAACGACGGCGCACCACCTCTTTCATCGAGGCGTAGTCGTCGGGTCCATCGACGGTCTTGATGTTGAAATGCCGGTATTCTTTCTTGTTGGGTTTGCCGTTTAGGAACTGCACCATGCCCGCCACGGCGTAGTCGCCCTGAAAGTTGGAGTTGTCGAAGCACTCGATGACTTCCGGGATCCTCGGCAGATGCAGGCTGTCCTGCAGCTCCGTCAGCACCCGCATCGCATGACGCTCCGGGTCAACGAGGCTCCGCAGCTTCTCGGTCTCGGCACGGTATTGTTTTGCGTTTCTTGTCGAAAGATTCAGGATTTCGAGTTTCTCGCCTTTCTTCGGGACGGTGAAACGCACGTCGTCGAGTTCCATGTCAAGGCTCACCGGCACGATGATTTCTTTTACATTACTCTCGAAACGCTGCCGTAATTCTATGATTGCCAAAGACAAAAGTTCCTCCGGCGTCTCTTCGAGCCTTCTTTTCATCTCGATGGAGAAGGCCTGTATCACTGCGCCTTGAATTATTCGCATGTAGTTGACGTAGAATGAGTTGTCGGCGTCGTCGAAGGAGAACACTTCCATGTCGTGCATGGTGTTGCTGCTCACGATGGAGCGGCTGTGGTAGTTTTCGAGGAGGTCGTATTTCTGTTTCAGGACGTGCGCCTGTTCGAATTCCATCTTGGCGGCGTGTTCCATCATCCGTGTTTTCAGGTCTTTCAGCACGCCGGAGATGTTGCCTTTGATGACCTCTTTCATGTTGAGGATCATCGACTTGTAATCTTCTTCGGAGATATATCCGGCGCACGGGGCTTTGCAGTTGCCGATTTGGTATTCGAGGCACGGGCGGTAATGTCCGGTGCCGATGTCGCCCGGCTTGAAGTTGTGCTTGCAGGTTCGTAGCGGGTAGAGTTGTTTCAGGATGTCGAGAAGCGTCTTGGCCGTCATCACTGAAGGGTAGGGGCCGAAGTAAAGCGAGCCGTCGCCGACTTTTTTCCGTGTGAGGAAGACCCTCGGGAAAAGCTCCGCCTTGACGCAGATCCACGGATACGTCTTGTCGTCCTTCAGCATGATGTTGTAACGCGGCTTGTACTGCTTGATGAAATTGTTTTCGAGGAGGAACGCCTCCGCCTCGCTGCCCACGACGGTGAAGCGGATGTCGGCGATCTTGCTCACCAGCAGCCGTGTCTTGCCGGTCTGTTCCTTGTTGAAGTAGCTCGACACGCGTCGTTTCAGGTTCTTCGCCTTGCCGACGTAAATCATCTCGCCCGTCTCGTCGAAATACTGATACACTCCCGGCGATGTCGGAAGCGTTTTCAGTATAGATGTAATCCTTTCACTTTTCACCTCAAATTCCTAAAATTCCTAAAACACCTAATCGCCTTAAACTCCTAAAAGTGCTTGAACCCTTGCGCCTCGATTGGCACTTGGTGGTCGTCGGCGGTGAGTATGTTGGCCTGTCCTTCGTCGGCGGTGATGTAGCCGATGATGCGGACGTCTTCCATGTCCTTGATTTTCTCGTAGTCGCTTTGTGCGACGGTGAAGAGCAGCTCGTAGTCTTCGCCTCCGTTAAGGGCGGCGATGCTCGGCACGATGTTGAAGTCCTTGGCGGTCTGTATCGTCTTCTGGTTCATGGGGATGCGGTCTTCGTAGAGCATGCATCCTACTTTTGACTCCTTGCAGATGTGCAGCACTTCGGAGGCGAGGCCGTCGGAGATGTCGAGCATGGCGGTGGGTTTCACTTTGGCGTCCTTGAGGCGTTTCACGATGTCCCAGCGTGCTTCGGGTTTCAGCTGACGTTCAAGGATGTAGTCGTAGCCCGCGAACTCCGGCTGCATGTTGGGGTCGGCCATGAAAGCGGCTTTCTCGCGTTCGAGGATGAGCAGCCCCGTATATGCCGCGCCGAGGTCGCCGCTGACGCACAGCAGGTCGTTGGGTTTCGCGCCGCTGCGATACACGATGTCTTCCTTCTTGGCTTTGCCCATCACCGTTATTGAGATGAAAAGCCCTGACTTTGAAGCTGTTGTGTCGCCGCCCACGAGGTCAACGTGGTAACGGTCGCATGCGAGGCGTATGCCGCTGTAGATCTCTTGTATCGCCTCGACGGAGTATTTGCTGCTGATGCCCATGCCGACGACGATCTGCGTCGGGGTGCCGTTCATGGCGTAGATGTCGGAGAAGTTGACGACGGCGGCCTTGTAGCCGAGGTGCTTAAGCGGACAGTATGTCATGTCGAAATGTACGCCTTCGCACAGGATGTCAACGGAGACGAGGGTCTCTTCGTCGCCGTGGTTGATCACCGCCGCGTCGTCGCCGACGCCTTTTATTGTCGATTCGTTGTAAATGTTCACGTCCTCAACGAGTTTGTCGATGAGAGCGAACTCGCCGAGTTCTGATAGATTGGTAGTGTTTTCTTGTTCTGCCATTATGAAAAAAATTTCAAGACACCAAAACGTTTCAAGGCGGTCATGCGCATGAAATTTTTTGGTGTCGTCTTAATTCGGAAAATTTCAATGTCGTGTCACCGAAGTCATATCATGATTGTTTCCTCGACTTTGCTGACGACTTTTTGAGGCATCTCCTCGTCCATCTTGGTGAAGATGCAGAGTTCGTTTTTCTTTAAAAATCCGTTCGCCAGCATCCATTCTTCGTTTCTCGCGAAGACCGAAAGGAGCACCATGTGGAAGGCGTGTTCCATGTTGATGAGGCTCGCGTTGCGGCGGTAGAACTCAACGGGTACCATCTGGTTGTATTCCTTGTCCCATTCCTCATTAGGTGTCATGGTCTGCATGGTGTCGGCGAAGATTCTGGCGCGGTTCGCGATCTGTGTCAGATACGATGCAAGCTCGGTGAAGGCTTCGGCTTTTGAGAACTCGTTGTAAATGAATGACATCTTGTTGTTGCACATTTCCATGCAATGCGCCTTGGTGTTGAGCATCATCGCGGTGCGGAACATCAAGATGTCGTCGCAGTTGTTGTCCATCATGCGTTCCATCATCGTCACGCGCCGTGCCGCGTCATATCTCGCTTCCAAGTCTTTGTCGTTGAACTCAATCAGTTCGTTCATCTTCTTGTAATCGTTGGCGATGTCTCTCAGCTTCTGTCCCACCAAGCGGATGGCTTCGCTGATTTCGCTCACTCCGTTGTGCCAGCATTCAAGTTCAATGGCCTTGAACGCGTTTCCAACCTGTTCGCTGATCACTGATTTGATGTCGATGTCGTCGAGGATTTTCTGAAATTCCGCCAAGGCGTTTTTCTTGACATCGAGATTGAATGACTCAGGCATGTCGTTGGTGATTCTGCCTTCTGATTTCAAAAGCTCGATGGAAAAGAAATTCTCGCAGATGATGTCGATGTCAGTTTTTAATTTCAGGTATAAGTCTTCCAGATTGACAGACCCAACGATGTTGTCTGCTATTACCGGTGCTGATAATGTGTCTGATTGGATTAAGCTGAAGTCAAGGAAATTTCTCCTGAGTCGCTGTTTGAAATATTCTTTTTTCGTCATTTTTTTAATTTTCGGCAAAGATACAAATTGAAATAATATGAAGGTGAAAAAAACTTGAAATTGCCGAAATTTTTATTTGCGGGAAGGGGCTTTGTCATTTTCTGATTTAGGTTGACTGTTTTATGTCTTTACTCCTTGTTTAAGTTGACCCGGTTAAACGTTATTACTTATAATTGTTGACCAATGTCTTTTATTCCTGTTGAAGGTTGACCGTCAGTTTTTAACATTTTTTCTTGAAGCTGACGTTGCTTTCCTGCCAGTCGTTTTTGAATTTCTTACCTCTGAATTTCACGTTTTCCATCTTCGTTTTTCTGGATTTCTGCTGAAAAGTTTTTGGAAATTTTTCGGTAAATGGCGTAATTTTGGCGTGATTTTTTGGGAAAAAGAGAGCGTTTTGGAGTAAAAAACTGTGAAAAATGACGTTTTTAAGCGGAAATTGAAGGAAAAGGAAAATAAAAAATTTGCCAGTAATATGCCAGCTGTTTAAAACAAAAATCTCGCAACTCTCTGAAATCAAGTGAGTTACGAGATTGTTTCGTGCTCCCACAAGGACTTGAACCTTGGACCAACTGATTATGAGTCAGCTACTCTAACCGACTGAGCTATAGGAGCCGCAACGAGCCTGAAAATTTATTTCAGAAAACCCTTGCTTTTTCGGCTGCAAATTTACAACTTTGCACCGAATTTTCAACAAAAATTTAAAAAAAAATGAAAACAACTGATTTAAACATAAAAAACATCATTTTTGACCTCGGCGGAGTGATTATCGATATCGACACTCAAGCCATTGTGAATCAAATGAATAAGATGGGCTTCACCAACGTCGAGAAACTGTATGAACCTGAATTTTTGAAAATCTTAGAACGCTTCGAAAAAGGCATTGTCAAGGCCTCGACATTCAGAAATGAAGTGAAAAATTATCTCGAAATCAACGTTACCGACGCACTTTTTGACGAAATCTGGAACTCTATGCTCTACGACATCCCGCAACGACGCATCGATTTGGTGAAACAGCTGAAGCAGAACTACCACGTCTTCCTGCTCAGTAACTCCAACGAAATCCATTACGACATGTACGTGCGCGACCTGCAGCTGCGCTACGGCTACCGCGAGTTCGACAGCCTCTTCGACAAGGCGTTCTTCTCGTTCGCGCTTCACCTCGCGAAACCCGACCTTGACATCTTCCGCTACGTCCTCGACTCCGAGAACCTGAACCCCGACGAGACGCTCTTCATCGACGACCTCGAGGAAAACCGCGCCGCCGCACGCAAACTCGGCATCCACACCATCGACGTAGCGACAGGCTCACGAATCGTTGACCTCTTCGAGAACGGCCTTCTGAAAAATGACCTGAAAATCGACTGACCACTGAATTCACCACGAATAACACGAATCGAACGAAGAATTCACCACGAATAACACGAATCGAACGAATGTTATTCGTGTCAGTCGTTCAAGTCGTGGTGACAATTCGTGGTGGAAATATTCGTGTTATTCGTGCAATTCGTGGTGACAATATATTAGTGGTAATATTCTTGGATTCTGTCTAAAATCTCCGTGATTTCCGGTATGGTCATCACCTGCATCAGCGGCATCTTGAACTGCTTGAAGTTGGGGAATCCCTTGAAATACAATCCCCAGTGCTTGCGCATCTCGATGACGGCGTAGTGTTCGTCCTTGTAATTCAGCGAGTCGTTGAGATGAATCTTCGCTATCCTCACTCTTTCCTCGACGGAAGGCGGCGTGTCAACGGTGCCGTTTTCGAGGTAATCGTGTATCTCCTTGAAAATCCACGGGTTGCCATAGGTGGCGCGGCCTATCATGAGGCCATCGACGCCAAAGGTGTCCTTGAAATATTTCGCTGAAGGACCATCGACCACGTCGCCGTTGCCGATTATCGGAATCGTCATGCGAGGGTTGTTCTTCACCTCGCCGATGAGCGTCCAGTCGGCGGGCTCGCCCCATTTCGTGGTACGCAGACGACCGTGTATCGTCAGTGCCTGGATGCCGACGTCCTGAAGCCGCTCGGCGATTTCCACGATGTCTTTGTGTTCGCTGTCGTAGCCGAGACGCGTCTTCACCGTCACAGGTTTCTTCACGGCTTTCACCACCGCCTCTGTGATGGCCACCATCTTCGGGATGTCGTTCATGATGCCAGACCCCGCGCCTTTCGAGGCGACTTTCTTCACCGGACAGCCGAAGTTGATGTCGATGATGTCGGGGTTGTAACGCTCGGCATACTGCGCCGCCTCGACCATCGGCCCGACAGCGTTGCCGAAGATTTGGACACCGAAAGGCTGCTCCGACTCGGTGTAACGTAACTTGTTGACACTCTTCACGGCATCGCGTATCAAGCCGTCGGAAGAGATGAACTCGGAATATACGATGTCCGCGCCGAACATCTTGCATACGTGACGGAACGGCGGGTCGGTGACGCCTTCCATCGGCGCCAGCAGAAGCGGGTAACGCTCAAAGTTTAAACCTGCAATTTTCATGGCGCAAAAATAGAGAATTTTTTCGTATCTTTGCGGCTTTATGAAAAACGACCCGAAATCATATTACAAAGACGATGCACGTGTTGCGGAAGTCGTTGGTTTTCTTAATGATAGGAAAGATGTCTTCTGCAAAAACCTCATCGGTTCGGCGCGAGCCTACGTCACCGCGGCGGCGGCGGAACGGCTCGGCGGACAGCATTTCGTCGTGTGCCCCGACAAGGAACACGCGGCGTATTTCTACAACGACCTCGAAAACATCTACGGCGAACGCGAGACCGACTACGCCAAGAAAATGATCCTCTTCTACCCGACATCGTACAAACGGCCGTACGAGCCGGAGAAGGCCGACAACACCTATATCTTGTCGCGTACCGAAGTCTTGCAACGAGTCTCGACATCGGAGCGCAGGACGATTATCGTGTCTTATCCTGAAGCCCTCTGCGAGAAGATAGTGACCCGTAAGATAATGAATAAGAATACTTTAAAGTTGGCCGTCGGGGATAAATTCGACATGGATTTCATCACCGACACGCTGCTTGAGTATAACTTCGAACACGTGGATTTCGTCGTCGAGCCTGGGCAGTTCGCCATCCGCGGAAGCATCGTCGATGTGTTCTCTTTCGCAAACGATTATCCTTATCGAATCGTCTTCGACTTCGACGAGATCGAGTCGATCCGCTCGTTCAACCCCGTTGACCAGCTCTCCATCGAGAAACTCAACCGCATCGTGCTGCTTCCGAATCTTCAGGACCGTAAACTGTCGGAAGAACGTGAGACGATTTTTCAATATCTTAACAGTCAGACGGTTGTATGGCTTGAAGAAACCGATTTTCTCAAAGAGAGAATCGATATCGAATACAAAAAAGCCATCGACGCCTACAACGAGCTTGAAGATCAAGAAGGCCTCGCCGAGCCGGAGGACATCTTCGCGCAAAGCGATGAGCTTCTTACACAACTCGATGATTTAAAGACAGTTACGTTTGAAACATATTCTGATTCGACAGGAAAGGAGATTGTTGAGTTCGACACTTCGTCGCAGCCTGTCTTCAACAAAAACTTCGATATGCTTCTTGAAAGTATCAACTCGTTGAAAGACAAAGGTTTCCGTGTGCTTTTCTTCTCCGAAAGCAAGAAACAGCTCGAACGTATCCAAAGCATTCTCAACGACCTTCAGAAGAAAGACGAGCTGAACAGCGATTTCGAGCCGGTTTTATATTCAATCAAAGCGGGTTTTATCGATAACGATTTGAAAATCAGTTGTTTCACCGACCATCAGGTCTTTGAACGCTATCATCGTTTCCATCTCCGTGAAGGCTTTGCGAGCAGTCAGGCGCTGACGATAAAGGAGCTTTACGACCTGAAGCCCGGCGATTACGTCACTCACATCGACCACGGCATAGGACGTTTCGACGGTCTGGAGACCATTGACAATCATGGGAAACAGCAGGAGGCGCTTCGTCTCGTCTATCAGAACGGCGACCTTTTGTATGTGAGCATCCACTCGCTTCACCGCATCGCGAAATATTCGGGCAAGGACGGCGCGGAGCCGACGTTGAGCAAACTCGGCTCGAACACGTGGAACAAGCTGAAATCCAGGACGAAGAGCAAGGTCAAGGACATCGCCCGCGAACTCATCAAACTCTACGCCGAACGCAAGAAGTCGGCGGGTTTCCAGTTCATGCCCGACACGTATCTGCAGACCGAGCTCGAGGCGTCGTTCATGTACGAGGACACGCCAGACCAGCTGAAAGCCACCATCGACGTGAAACGCGACATGGAGAAGGAAAGCCCGATGGACCGCCTCGTGTGCGGCGACGTCGGCTTCGGCAAGACGGAAGTCGCCATCCGAGCTGCGTTCAAGGCGGTATGCGACGGAAAACAGGTCGCCGTGCTCGTCCCGACAACAGTCCTCGCATTGCAGCATTACAACACGTTCATGAACCGACTGCGCGGCTTCCCGGTGACGGTGGATTACATGAACCGTTTCAAGAGCGCGAAAGAACAGAAGAAAACCGTCGAAGAGGTCAAGGCCGGACATGTTGACATTTTGATAGGCACACACCGTATCATCTCCAAAGACGTGACGTTCAAGGACTTGGGACTTCTCATCATCGACGAGGAGCAGAAGTTCGGCGTCTCCGCCAAGGAGAAACTGAAGCAGCTCAAGACCAACGTCGATACTCTTACTTTGACGGCGACGCCGATACCGCGTACGCTGCAGTTCTCGATGATGGGCGCGCGCGACATGAGCGTCATCACCACGCCGCCGCCGAACCGCTATCCCGTTGAGACAGAGCTGCGTTCGTTCTCGCCGGAGATTGTGCGCGACGCCATACAATATGAGCTTTCTCGCGATGGACAGGTGTTCTTCGTGCATAACCGCGTGCAGAACATCCTCGATGTCCGCGACCTCGTGCAGAGTTGCGTGCCGGGCGCGAAAATCGCCGTCGGACACGGACAGATGGACGGCGAGGAGCTGGAGCAGATCATGCTCGACTTCATCGACGGCAAATACGACGTGCTTCTGTGCACCACCATCATTGAGGCGGGACTCGACATCCCGAACGCCAACACCATCATCATCAACGACGCGCATAAATTCGGGCTGAGCGACCTGCATCAGCTGCGCGGCCGCGTGGGACGCTCCAACAAGAAGGCGTTCTGCTATCTGCTCACGCCTCCGCTCCCGTCGTTGAGCGACGAGGCGCAGAAACGTCTGCACGCCCTCGAGGAGTTTTCCGACCTCGGAAGCGGATTCAGCATCGCCATGCGTGACCTCGACATACGCGGCGCAGGCAACCTCCTCGGCGCGGAACAAAGCGGTTTCATCAACGACATCGGCTTCGAGACATATCATAAAATCCTCGACGAAGCCATCGCGGAACTGAAGGAGACGGAATTCAAAGACATCTTCGAGACACCCGACACGGAGAAAGTCTATGTGCGTGAATGCGTTATCGAGTCAGACCTCGAAATTCTGCTGCCAAACGAATACGTCGATTCATCGGCTGAACGTATCAGTCTCTACAACGAACTCGACCACATCGAGACAGAAGAAGGCCTCATGCGCTTCACCGACCACCTCATCGACCGCTTCGGGCCGGTGCCGCCGCAAGCCAACGACCTGCTGAACACCGTCAGGCTCAGATGGCTCGCCAGTGACCTCGGATTTGAAAAGATTACATTGAAACACAACGACTTGACATGCTATTTCCTTTCCGACCAGAACTCCGATTATTTCAAGACGGAAACATTCCAGAAGATAATCGCCTACGCCTCAAGCCACATCAAACGCTGCCAGTTCAAGGAACTGAACGGCAAGAACATATTGGTTCTGAAGGCGATAGACCGGGTGAAGGATGCGCTGGTGCTGCTGAAGGAAATTTCGGGGATGGAGAGTAGAGAGGGTAAAGGGTAAAGGGAGATGGCTTTTTAGTTAAAAGTTCATAAAGTTTATAAAGTAGAAAGTGACCGGCGCACGAGGGTTTTTCTTCCTTGTGCGCCGGTTTTCTGTCCGTGAGCGGCACGCCCGCCACGTGTGAAAAAAAAATCAAAAAAAATGTCGCACATATAAAAAAAAGCTGTACTTTTGCCGCCAATATGAAAGAAGCGTATTTACAATATAACAATCAACGGGTTAGTTCGCCGGTTTTGACGAACAGCGTTTTGATTTTACCCCCCCCCCGTGCATAATTCATTGTAAAGCAGTAATTTATAGTTTATTTGAAAATGTCGCCGCTGACCGCAAGTCAGGGGCTTTCGGCGTTTTCAGAGGTTTCAGGAGTTTCATGGAATCGTTTTTCGGGACATTAACGACTTTAAATGACATTAAAAAATAAGGAAAAATCATGAACAGAATGAAGAATATATTTGTCGGTGTGATGGCGTTTGCCGTCTGTGTCCTGCTTGTGCAGTGCAGGAAGCCTTCATTCACTGATTTCGACAACCACGGAAATGTGGATTTCCCGGACGCGCTGACTGTCACGACGGGTGACAACTCCAAAGGGGAGTTCAATACTGTTGAAAAAAAATTGAAGTACTTGTGGAAAAACAACGACGTGCTTTTTGTGTATTCCGGCAAGAAGGCAGGAGACGGCAACTTCGTCGGCTCGAAGTTCTTGGGGAAATTGGATCTGATAGAAGGCAAGGACACTTACACGGGCACATTCTATGGCGGAACAAAGAAACCTGTTGAAGGCGACACACACCTTCGTTTCATCCACTTCGGGACATCCGTCAGCACAGCGTCTGATGGAACAGCCTCGGTGAGCTTCGCCTCCCAGACAGGCACTTTGGGTGAAATATCTCAAAAGGTTGTCGCTGTGGGCGAAATGGAAATCAAAGAAAATGGCATTTACGATGGGTGCAAATTGGAACCGCAGTTCTCCGTCGTCATGCTGAAATTCATGAGTTTCCCGGGTTCTGACATCACCGTGAGCGGCATCGCGGCGAACAAAATTGAGGTGTCAAACACCGGAGATGTCTCGTTTACTGTCAATGGCGGCTCAAAAGATGGTGCTGCAATGGTGCTGCAAAATGCAGTCGGCACGGCAACGGAATACTATGCCGTATTCTTGCCGGAAACTGCGCCAACGGAGCATGTGTTTTCTTCGTCGGTAAGTGGCACGGACTTGTCGGGGACGAAATGGTATAAGATGAACTTTAAGTTTACCGCCAACGGATATTATGTCGGCTCCAATAGTGGAGGGACGTGTGCGCCGTTCGAATGCAAGGGGACATGGAAAGACGGAGTGCTGCCGGGTAAGTTCAGCGTGGCTGAAGGGAAACAGGTGCAGTTCGCACATGGGAACCTGCAATTCCACACTACAAACAAGATATGGAGATTCGCACCGAACCAATGGGACATGCTTTGCACCAGTTCCTGTAGTGTCAGTTCAGACTATAAGGAGAACTCAAACAAATGGATAGACTTGCTCGGCTGGGGTACTTCAGGCTATGCTCATGGTGCTGTTTGCTATCAACCTTGGAGTACAACTTTTGAAAAAACATACTATTATGCCTATGGTGGTTATTACAATCTTTACGATGGGACTGGTAAGGCTGACTGGGGTTACAATGCCATCAGCAACGGCGGCAACACTGAAAACAGCGGCTGGCACGCACTAAAGAGGGAGGATTTGTACTATTTGCTTGACCGTAAGGACAATGAGGGAAAATCGCTCTACGGTGAAGGCGTTGTACATGGCGTAAATGGCTTTATCATCCTGCCTGACAATTGGACCAGTCCGGATGGTGTTACGTTCACACAGGAAGCATTTTATTGGGCAAATAGTTTCAGTGACGCTGATTGGGCTAAAATGGAGGCTGCCGGCGCAGTGTTTCTTCCGGCTGCCGGCAACCGATCCACTACTAATACGGCCAGTGTTACCGGAGCTGGTTACTATTGGCTTTCATCGTATTCGGGTTATTATAATGAAGCGCATCTTCTCTACTTTTGGAATGAAGGTGTCTCATACTATAAAGGCATCGACTACTACGGCTATCAAACCAGCCGTGCACATTGCTATGGGTTTACTGTGCGATTGGCGAAATAAGAGAATAAAGGAATATAATAAATGTTAAATTAAATATTTAAAAAGTATGGAAATCAGAAAAATGAACAAATTGCGCTACGAAGCGCCGAAAATGGAAGCCGCTGGCTTCAGGACAGAAAACGGTTACGCCGCAAGCGAGCCTGTGACGAGTTCAACCGCAAAAATCACAATGCAAGGCAGCGGCCTTTAGTAGTTGAAAGTTGGAAAATTAAAAATCAGAAAGGAATTAGAAAAATGAAGAGATTTGGTTTAATCATTTCAGCGTTGGCGTTGGTGCTGGGACTGGCACAGTGCGCCAAGAAACCTAACATGCCGACATTTGGCGGCGTTGAACCTTCTACAAAGACAATCACGTTCACCACAAACGGCGGCGGAGACAAAGGAGATTTCACCCAAGTAAGTGATGTCCTAAATTACAAATGGAACAAGTATAACGATGTCATCCATGTGTATCTCGAAAACACCGAAGGTGAAAATTTCACTGGAGGTGACTATCTCGGTGAAATGCACATTGTCTCGATGGCAGATGACTATTCAGCGACTTTCGAGGCTACGTTTACAGCGGATTTCCCGAACCGCGGAATTATCCGTTTTGTCCATTGCGGTGCTGATGTTAATGTTGAAAAAGGAAATTCTGCCGATGTTGACTTCTCCACTCAGGACGGCAGCATTGAAACCATTTCAGACAAGGTTATTGCAGTGTGCGACCAGAAGATAACCGAGGACTGCACATACAAATTCGATGATTGCAATCTCACAGTCCAGTTCGGTGTTGTGA
>JAUNNU010000170.1 GCA_030537295.1 Bacteroidia bacterium | reverse complement strand
ATCAATGGGTTAGAAATCCTTTTTGCACGTTTTTAGTTTTTATCGGACAGCAATATTTAACTTATTGTTTTTCAACTTAATAATATATTTACATCGTAAAAAACATGTACATATTACCCTTGGACTTTTAAATCTCCCGACAAAGGTACTTCGTGCGGTCATCAAATATGAGATTTCATATAAATTTCCTCATCTCCGCTTCCTTCGCCTCGGCGCATTCGAACAGACGCCACTGCGCCTTGGTGCGGACGAGGTTGTGTTCAGGATACCTTATTTTATAATATGTGTCGCCGTTGATGTAGTCGGCCAAAAAACGCACCGCCTGCATGTACGGGAAAAGCATCGCCGCGTACGACAGGTTCTCTCTTTCAATCGGGAGAAGGAAGTCTTTCGTGCCTTCAAGATAGCCTTTTGTGAACGCTTTGAAGATTTCCATGTTGAAGTCAATCTTGCTCAAATCCGGCTCATCTTCGGCAGCGGTGTTTGCCGCCGACCGCAGGAAGTCGCCGTAATCGGAGAAGACAAAACTCGGCATCACGGTATCCAAATCGATGACACACAGCACGTTGCCTTCTTTGTCAAAAAGCATGTTGTTCACTTTCGTGTCGCAATGGCAGATGCGTTTCGGCAGTTTGCCTTCACGGAACAGACGCTCACCGAGGGTCATTTTCTCGGCACGTTTCTCTATTTCATCGATGTAATAACGAACCTCTTTCTCGCGCCCAACCCTATCATCGGTCACGGCGTCACGAAGCTGCTTCAGACGAAATTCGATGTTGTGGAAATCTGGTATTATCTCGCCGAGCGGCTCATTCAAATCTGATAGCATGGCCTCGAACTCGCCGAACGACTTTCCGGCGATGTAGGAATATTCCGGCGTGACAGCCTGATAGGTGACGGAGTCAGAAACGAAAACCATCACACGCCAATATTTATTGCCGTCGAAATAAAAATTCTTTCCATCCTTGGTTTTGATGAAACGCAGGACATGACGGTCAATATCATTCATACCTTTGGCAATCAGTTTCTTACGGATATGATTCGTCACTTTTTCTATATTGTCCTGAAGCATGTCAACGTTTTGGAAAATGGCGTTGTTGATATGCTGAAGCACGTAACGCGGTTCAGTATTTCCTTCAACCAGAACCTTGTAAGTGTCATTGATGAGGCCTTCGCCGAGGGGTTTCACGGCAGTTATCTTCTCTGAAATTTCAAATTGAGTTGCAATAGCGAGTAAATTTTCCATTTTATAAAATTTAATTCTGCAAAAATAGAAAAAACGTAGAAAAAATTAAAAAAAATTATTTTCAGTGTTGTGTTTTTGAAAAAAGTTGTATCTTTGCAGCATTCTGGATGTACCGTTAAGGAGTCTGGGATGCCGCCGCTTAACCGCGGCTTTTTTATTTGTAAGTGAACAATGAGTTTTCAACTACACATATTATCGATAAAAATCTATAATTGGTCTGTCCATTAAATTTTGAGATTCCATCATACACCCGGCCTTTTGAGTAAAATTCTTTTTTCGGGAAAAATATAATCGCAATTTCAGCACTTTTTTTTCTGCAATGATTTAATATTGCCTTAATATTATTTTTTCCAACCCCAAGTGATGAACCAATTTCAAATGACATTCCATTCCAAAATCCATCAAAAAAATTCTCACCCACTGCTTTACCGTACTCAGAGGTAAGTACGACACTATTCCCCATATTGAAACCAACGTTTTGAACCATTTTTTCATAATCACCTTTATCTGGGTCAAAACAATGTTTTTTATGTGTCGCCTTCATGCCGCCCGAGGCTTCGTCAAAAGCAACGTCATAATAGTCGGGATTTGCCTTGTAAATCTCATACAACTCCCTATTCCGGTCGAATTTGTCTGTTTCGGCTTGGCACATTTTCAATTAATATCGATAAAAATTGAGGTGATTTAAACGTAAACAATCACACTGTCAATGTCAAAAAAACTTGCCGCAAAGATACAAAAAAAACATCACAAAAATTTTCAAGAAAAAGGATTTTCATAACAAAATAAGTGGTAATTTTACGCCTCGAAAAAATCAAACCTGCAAAAATGAGGAAAAAGCATGACATTGTATTGGGATTGTTAATTTTGATAATCTCAATGTGTTGCTGCACAAGCAATAATGAAGAAAAAACAAAAAATTACAAGATAATTGACAACGCCATCGTTTTCGACGAGCCGCAGCGTGCGGAGGGTCAGACGAGCATGTTGCAGTTCGCGGCGGAGCCGATAGACACGGTGAGAATCGGCTTCATCGGACTTGGGATGCGTGGTCCTGACGCGGTGAACCGCATGACATTTATCGACGGTGTCAAGGCCGTTGCGTTGTGCGACCTCCTTCCGGAAAACATCGAGAAAGTGCAGAAAAACGTGCTTGAGGCAAAAGGTCTCCCACGCGCGGCGGAATATGTGGGGCAGGAAGCATACAAGGAGCTTTGCGAACGCGACGACATCGACCTCGTTTATATATGCACTGGCTGGCAGGTCCACGTCCCGATTGCCGTTTATGCCATGCAGCACGGCAAACACGTAGCCATTGAGGTGCCGGCGGCCACTTCCATCGAAGAATGCTGGAGGCTCGTTGACGTATCCGAACAGACACGCCGACACTGCATGATGCTCGAAAACTGCTGCTACGACTTCTTCGAGATGACATGCCTCAACATGGCGCAGAACGGTCTCTTCGGCGAAGTAATCCACGGCGAAGGCGCATACATCCATAACCTCGAACCGTTCTGGCCTTATTATCAAGACAACTGGCGTCTCGACTTCAACCAGAAACACAGCGGCGATGTCTATGCCACGCACGGTCTCGGACCGATATGCCAGGTTTTAGACATCCACCGCGGCGACAGAATGGAATATCTCGTCTCGATGAGCACGCCGTCGTACAACGGACTCGAAATCGCAAAAGAGACAATGGGCGTTGACACTTTCGCCAACGGCGACATGACGACAACCATGATTCAGACACACAAAGGCAAAACGATTCTCATCGAACATGATGTTTACACTCCGCGTCCGTACAACAGATTGTATCAGCTCACCGGAACAGAAGGCTGGGCAAACAAATACATGAAGGAAGGCTTCACCTTGAAGGGCGACAATCTCCCCGAAGGCATTATTCCCGACAATGAGGTCCTCGATTATCACACATGGGTTCCAGAAAACGTAAAAGATTCATTGTTAATTGCTTATAAACATCCTATCATCGTTGACATTGAGGAAAAGGCGAAAGAGATAGGCGGTCACGGCGGGATGGACTTCATCATGGACTATCGCCTGATTTACTGTCTGCGCAACGGTCTTCCGTTCGATGAGGATGTATATGATGCGGCGGAATGGTCGTGCATCGGCGAGCTGTCGGCGGCATCTATCGAAAACCACGGGATGCCTGTGAGAATGCCTGATTTCACGAGGGGCGAATGGGATAAAACCCAAGGTTA
>JAUNNU010000060.1:1684-16886 GCA_030537295.1 Bacteroidia bacterium | reverse complement strand
AGAGCATCTGACTGTTAATCAGGGGGTCTCAGGTTCAAGTCCTGAAGGGGGCGCAGAGAGAGATTACAAAGTGTAATTTTTTATGTTTCATGTTATTAATTGAAGGAATGGATACCACCCGGTGTTCATTCTTTTGTTTTTTTAAGGATTGGCAAGACTTTTTCACGTCACGTGAATCGTGTCTTAAAATATCCTGTAATTTCTGTTGATAAATTTCTTACCTTTGCAAATTCTAAATCTAATACAATGAAAAAATCAGTACTTGGCATTGGCAATGCGCTTGTCGATATTCTTACTAAAGTTGATAACGACAATATTCTCAATGAGTTAAATCTTCCGAAAGGTTCTATGCAGCTTGTAGATGCCGTCACATCGGCGAAGGTCGGGAAGGCGGTCGAACGGTTTGAAAATTCGATGTCGCCGGGTGGTTCGGCGGCCAACACCATACACGGCATAGCGAAATGCGGCATCCCGGCGGGTTTCATTTTTTCAACCGGAAATGATGAAATCGGGAAGTTTTTTGAAGACGCCATGAGGGAGGTCGGGGTGAAACCGATTTGTTTTCACAGCAATACGCCATCAGGAACTGCGCGCGCAATCATCTCTCCGGATGGAGAACGTACTTTCGCGACGCATCTCGGAGCAGCTGTCGAACTGTCGGCGGAAGTTTTGAAGAAAGAACTTTTCGAAGGTTGGGATTATTGTTATATTGAAGGTTATCTAATTGCAAATCAGCAACTTGTCAGAAAAACAATCGAATTGGCCAAGCAAGCCGACTGCAAGATCGCCATAGATTTGGCATCATACAATGTAGTCGAGGCGAACCGCGATTTCCTGCTTGAAATCATGCCACAGATTGACATCGTTTTCGCTAACGAAGAAGAGGCGAAGAGCTTGACAAACAGCACTCCTGAAGAGTCTCTTGAGTTCATCGCGAAAAACTGTGAAATCGCCGTCGTGAAGATCGGCAAACGCGGCTCGCTCATCAAACGCGGTGACGAAAAAGTGCAGATCGGCTGCAACAAGGTCAACGTCATTGACACCACGGGGGCTGGCGACATGTATGCGGCGGGCTTCCTCGCCGGTCTCATCAACGGATTGAATTTGGAGAAATGCGGTGAATTGGGAAGTTGCCTTGCGGAAAACATTATACAGGTCATCGGAGCCAAGATGGGCGAAGACAGATGGGGTGACATCAGACGTCAATTTCCTATGATATAAAAAATTCGTAATTAATTGAAAACTTTCGATTATTTTATGTATTTTTGCACCCAAATTTTAAAAATAATAATAATCAGACAATAAAATAGAAAATGAAGGTATTCCAGACAGACGAAATTCGGAACATCGCTCTCATCGGAGCTGCTAAATCCGGAAAGACTACGCTTGCTGAAAACATGGTTTTCGAAGGCAAGCTCATCAACAGAAAAGGCGCTACTGAAAGCAAAAACACAGTGTCAGACTACCGTCCAATCGAAATGGAACGCGGTATCTCTGTAAACGCCAGCTTGTTATATACAATCTATAATGACAAGAAAATCAATATTTTAGACACTCCTGGCTTTAGCGATTTCTCCGGCGATATCGTCGCCTGTCTGAGTGCTGCCGACACAGCGGTATTCACCGTCAACGCACAGTCGGGTGTTGAAGCGACATCAGAGAACGCATGGAAACACGCCGCGAACACAAAAAAGCCGGTGGTGTTCTTCATGAACCAGCTTGACCACAACAACGCCAACTTCGACGATGCCATCCATCAGTTGAAGGAGTATTTCGGCGATAAAGTCGCTCCTGTCCAGTTCCCGGTGAACACGGGTGAGGGCTTCAACGCAGTCATCGACCTCATCATGAAGAAGATGCTCGTTTTCAAGAACGGCAACGGTGCTCCTGAGGTCCAGGACATCCCCGCAAACCTCGCTGACAAGGCGGAAGAACTTCACAACGAACTCATCGAGCACGCAGCGGAAGGCGACGACGCTCTCATGGAGAAATTCTTCGATGAAGGCACACTTTCAGAAGAAGACATGGAAGCAGGTATCCGCATGGGCATCGCAAAACGCGAACTTTTCCCTGTCATCTGCGGTGCAGCTAAAGCCGGCATCGGCGTGACACGTCTTCTCGAATTCATCATCAACGCATGCCCGTCACCAGCACACGTCGCTCCTATCGCGGCTGAAAACGGAAAAGAATTCCACAACAGCGTTGAAGAGCCAACAGCAATGTTCTTCTTCAAAGTCTCTAACGAACAGAACGTCGGTGACGTCGCGATGGCACGTATCTACGGCGGCTCAATCGTTGAGGCTCAAGACCTCGTCAACCCACGTACCGGCAACAAGGAACGTATCTCACAGATTCTCGTCTCCAACGGCAAGACACGTGAACGCGTCGAGAAAGCATGTGCAGGCGATATCATCTCAACAATCAAGTTGAAAGACGTCCGCGTCAACGATTCACTCGTCGATGCAAAGGCGGCAGACGCAGCATTCCCGGCAATCAAGTTCCCGACACCTATATTCTCAATCGCAATTAAAGCGGTCAACTCACAGGAAGATGAAAAACTCGGCGGCATCCTCAACGACATGCACAAGACCGACCCGACCATCATCACCGCAATGTCACGTGAGCTGAAACAGAACATCCTTCAGTGCCAGGGCGAATATCACCTCAACACAATCAAGTGGTACCTCGACAACGTCCATAAGATTGCCGTCGAATTCGCATCACCAAAGATTCCGTATCGTGAGACTATCACCAAGTCAGCCAACGCCGACTACCGTCACAAGAAACAGTCAGGCGGTTCAGGCCAGTTCGGTGAAGTGCATTTGAGACTCGCTCCATATTACGAAGGCTACACCGACCCGACAGACCTCCAGGTCCGTGACACTCAGGAGTATGACCTCCAGTGGGGCGGCAAACTCATCTTCAAGAACTGCATCGTCGGTGGTGCCATCGACGCACGCTTCATGCCAGCTATCCTCAAAGGTATCAACGAACGTCTCGAAGAAGGTCCGCTCACAGGTTCTTACGCCCGCGACATCATCGTCTATGTCTATGATGGCAAGATGCACCCGGTCGATTCAAACGAAATGGCATTCAAGATCGCAGGTCGTATGGCATTCTCGGCAGCATTCAAGAACGCAGGCCCGAAGATCATGGAACCTATATATGACCTCACAGTCCGTATGCCGGAAGACATGATGGGTGCTGTCAACACCGACCTTCAGGGCCGCCGCGCCATCATCATGGGCATGGATTCCGACCGTCACTACCAGATCATCAAGGCAAGAGTTCCGCTCGCGGAAATGGACCGTTACTCAACATCATTGAGTTCACTCACCTCTGGTCGTGGTTCATTCACAATGGAATATGCAGAATACGCACAGGTTCCGGCCGATGTCCAGACCAAGCTCCTCAAGGCTTACGAGGAATCAAAGAAAGACGAAGATTAATGATAACTTTTTATAAAAACGGAAAAGGCGGTCATTTTTGGCTGCCTTTTCTTATTTCTGCGTGACGTTTTTCTCAGGGTTCTTCGCCAAGAAGTCGGCCCAGCCGCTCACCGATTTCTTCCCTTTCGGAATCTTCGGCAGATTCGACTCGCTTTGCCCGTCAACGATATTCAGTTTGTTCTGGAAGCAATGACAGACAGCCGCAGCCATGGCATCCGTAGCGTCGAGATAATCAGGATGTTCGGTGAAGTTGCACAGTTTCTGTACCATCGCGGCGACCTGTTCTTTTGAGGCGGCTCCGTTGCCGGTTATCGACTGTTTTATCTTCCTCGGAGAATACTCGAAAATCGGGATGTCGCGGTACAACGCCGCCGCCATCGCCACACCTTGGGCGCGACCGAGTTTCAGCATCGACTGAACATTTTTCCCAAAAAAAGGCGCCTCAATCGCCAGCTCGTCGGGATGATATTCATCGACCAATTCAAGCACGCGCTCGAAGATTTTTTTCAACTTAAGTGCCTGATTGTCAAACTTTTTAAGTTTGATGACACCCATGCAAATCATGTTAAGCTCCTTCCCTTTCTGAAGAACCAAACCATAACCCATCAGCATAGTGCCGGGGTCGATGCCTAATATTATTTTCTCCGTCTTCAAAATTTTCCTATTTTTGCAAATTATGAGTACAAAATTCGACATGGCAAAATTACTTAAAATTGCTGAAACGGCAATCAAAATTATCATTGTGATTGTCGGGTGTTGGATTTTGTACGTCAAAATTATTGAGAATCAAGATCTTGCGGAGATGTGGGGCGGAATCAAAGATTCACTTTCGTCGTTGAAAGGGATTTCCCTGATGACGGTCGCCCTGCTTCTGCTTCCGGTCAACGTTGCGTTTGAAGCCTTGAAATGGAAGAAATCCGTCCAACCTGTTGAAAACGTGCCGTTCAGGAAAGCGTTCACGGCGATTTTCACCGGCATCACCGCAGGCATGTTCTTCCCGAACAGAACCGGCGACTTCCTCGGACGCATCTTCATCTTGGAGAAAGGAAGCCGTGTCAAGGCGGCGATGCTCACCTTCGCCGGCAACATCGCGCAAATGATTGTCACCGTGAGCCTCGGATGTTTCGCCTGCGTTTTTTTCGTCGAAAAACTCAAATGGCTCGTCTTTCTCGGCGCAATTGCGATGACGGCATTCCTGCTGTTTTTGTTTTTCAACATCAAGATATTCAAATACCTTCAAGTTTTCATCCCCCAAAAATGGCGCGAAAAAACAGAAGGTTATATGTATGTCTTTGAAAGATTCTCACGTAAAGAGTTGTTTATCATACTGTTGCTTGCCATTGCAAAATATTTGGTGTATTCGTTCCAATTCGTAATACTCATCTGGGCATTCGGCGTGCCGCTGTCGTATCCCGACACGATGATTCCTATCATGATGACGTACATTCTGATGACAGTGATTCCATTCATCACAATCACCGAAATTGCGGTGAGAGGCTCGGTTTGCGTCGTAGTCTTTGAGAAATGGCTGGCAATCAATGCGATAAGCAGTTCGTGGAGCATGATGGTCTTCTCGGCAAGCACGATTTTATGGCTTTATAATCTTGCCATCCCCGCCATTATCGGATTGTTTTTCATCAACAAACTGAAGTTTTTGAGAAGAAGCTATAATTCGTAAAGCAAAAAAGCGCAGGACACTTCCGAATCCTGCGCTCAATCCTGATTTACAATTAGTTATGCCTTTATTTCTTTATAAAATTCGGAGTAAGGTCCAAAGTCAGATTGACCTTTGCCAGACCTCCAAGGAACGTTGACTCCGCCGTGACGACTGCCTTTCCGCTGCCGGTAACAACGCCGTTGTCATAATTAAGGACAATCTTGCTGAATTTGATGCCGTTTATGTTGCATACCATGCCGCCGACAACAATCGGAATGTCAATGGTCGGAATAAGCTCATAATCATCGAGATTGGCCGTGTTACCGTTGATGACCGCATTGAACGGAATCGGCACCAAGCCGTATTTCATCGTTACAAGAGCTCTTTGAGATGACAACTTCCTGACTGTCATTGGCACATCGATTGTCTTGTCAAAAAGCGTGTCTGAGATGAAACTGATAGGTTCGCTGGTGATGGTACCTTTTACATTAACAAGACCGTCATAACTGCCGACCCAATTGTCGATTGGCTGTGGATTGTTGTCAGAATCCTTTTTACACGACACAATCGCCAACGCAATGCCGAGAATGATAAATAAATACTTTTTCATTTTTTAAAATTTTATTTTGTTGTTAATTATTTCAAAAACTCAAATAACCCGCAAAATTAACATTCTTTTTTTGATGTTCGTCAAATTTTTTATCTATTTTTGAAAATTTCATATTTTTGCAAAATAAATTCTGAAAAATAATGAATCCTGAGACATTAAACATTCTGATGAACGTCATTTTGGTTTTTTCCGGATTGTACATCCTGTGCATCGGCGCGTTCACTTTCGGGATTTACAATATTTTTTCAAACGGAAACATCCGAAATGATAAAACCAACAACAAAGTTTCGGTTCTGATTGCCGCCAAAAACGAAGAGCGAAATATTTTAAAACCGCTTCAATCACTTGTAAATCAATCGTTTGACAAAAACAATCTTGAAATAATAATCGTTGACGACAATTCAACAGACCTTACTTCTGATGTCGTTTTGGAGTTCATAAAACGCAATCCCGATCTGAACGTCCGTCTTGTGAAAGCTGAAGGCTGCGGCAAGAAACAGGCGGTCTCGCAGGCGTTGCATCTCGCTGAAGACGACGTCATCATGGTGACTGACGCCGACTGCGAGCTTCCGCCGAGATGGATTGAAAAAACCGTCGGCTTCATGGCCGCAAATGATTTGAAGATGGTTCTGGGTCCGGTGCTTCTCTCGCCATGCGAAACGTTTTTTGAGAAGATACAAGTGCTTGAACATCTGAGTCTTATCGCCTCGACAGCGGGTGCGGCGGCCATCAGGATGCCGGTGATGTGCAACGGCGCGAACATGGCTTACGACAGGCTCGCCGCGCTCGAAGTGGAGAGATACAGAACCGACATGGACATTGCTTCCGGCGACGACATCTTCCTGATGGAACAGTTTTCAAAACATTACGGCAGTCGTTCCATAAATTTCCTGATGGACGAAGACGCCATCGTGAAAACGCAGTCGATGCCCGACCTGAAATCGTTTTTCCGCCAGCGGAGACGTTGGGTGTCAAAGACAAAAGCCTACACAAGCTGGAAAATCATCGTCACCGCATTGATTGTCTTGATGTTCAACTTGAGCGTTGCCGGACTTTTCGTCGGAGGTTTCTTCCATCCGGCGTTCTTCCTCGTCTTCGCGCTTTTCACGCTGATGAAATTCATGGTCGATTTCCCGATCCTGAGGAAAATCACGGGGTTCATGAACCGGCGGGAACTCATGAAATGGGCTTTCCCGTTAGAGTTCGTCTATCCGTTTTACGTGGTCTTCACCGCCTTTTCAGGGATTTTCTCAAAGGTGAAATGGAAATGACTGCGTGTGTTTTTTCAGCATTACACACCAAACACCTCTTGCAAATGCAATTTCGGTGCAAAATACACAGAATATTTTTTTTATTATTTTCTCTCTGTATTGAAAAAAGTTGTACTTTTGCCGTTTGATGAAAAGAGTGTATTTGAAATATGAAAGTCAACATGTCAATCCGTCAATTTTGACGGACAGACTTTTCGTAAATACCCCCCCCGTTACATAACACATTATAAATTAATAACTTACGGTTTAATTAAAATATCGCCGCTGACCACAAGTCAGGGGCTTTCGGCGTTTTCAGATGGTTTCAGAGGCTTCAGGGAATCGTTTTTCGGGACATTATTGACTTTAAATGACATCAAAAAATAAGAAGAAATTATGAACAGAATGAAACATATATTAAAAGGTGTGATGGCGTTTGCAGTTTGCGTCCTGCTTGTGCAGTGCAGGAAACCGAACTTGGACGGATGGAAGGACCATGTCGGGCACACGGAGACAATCGAATTCACAGCGGGCTACGGTCACGATGAGAAAGGGACTCTTGAAACAGTTGGTGCCGCACTCAGATACAGATGGGACATAGACAACACCGATGGCAAAACCGACCGTCTGCTCGTATATGCGCAAGGTGGTGACGTCACGACATTCACATCCGGCACATATCTCGGATCGATACCGATTGTCAAAGTTGACCCAAGCGATCCATGCAAAGCCACATTCAGAGGCGTATTGGGCGAAGTGCCTGAAAAAGGCGTCCTGCGCTTCGTGCATGTCGGACAGGATGTTGCCGTAGATAAAGGTGCCGCAAACATCAGCTTCGCCGACCAGGACGGCAGCCTCGGAACAATTTCCAAGAAGATTATCGCCGTTTGCGACGAGGCATATACAAAGATAGAATCTTTCAATGACGGCAAGCTCGCCATCCGGTTCGCGGTGTGCAAATTGGACATGAGTGGCTTCAGCGCCGCAGTTGGCAACAAGGTTGACATGTCGTGCATCGTGCACAACGGCGTCAGCATCAATGCAGACGGCACAATCAGCTATACGTCAGGGACTTACTCAAACCTCAACGGCGTGACAGCCGCCTCTACACAATACTATATTGTGATGATGCCGGTTAATGACAATACAAGAAACATCGTGCTGTCGTGCAAGGATTCAAGCGGCCGCATCCTGACCTCAAAAGACCTGAAGGCCGTTTTCAAGGCCAACGGATTCTACACGAAGCCCGACGGCAGCGGAAATCCTTCCGGCGAATCATACGCACCGACTGTGGCACAATCTGTCTCAGGTCTGCTTCCGGGCGTTTTCACCGTGGGTCCGGGAAAATCGGTTCATTTTACACAGGGGAATCTGTGGTGCAATGTAATTAGTATGGATGGTATAACAGGGGCTGTAAATTGTAAGTTTTATTTGGAAAACAATCAATTTTATTCTCATGAAGCTGCTGATTATGCTCATTTATCACATTTCCAGTTATGTTATGATTTGTTCCGTACTGTGATTATGAAATATCAAAATAATACATACGATAATTATATAATTCCAGATGACATTTATCCACCGATTACAAACCACATGTATAATTTAGAAAAACCGAATCCTAATTTTACAGTTTATGCTGGATCTGTACCTGTGACAGGTTTGTATCGGGTGCTTTCAAACACTGAATACGGATATTTGTTGAATCGCAAAGTTAATGACAAGTTTCTTTATGGACTTGCGAAAGTTGGAGACTATGATGGGCTGGTTTTGTTGCCAGACAATTGGGATGTGAGCAAATACAGTGGTTTCAATTATGGGACGTCTGCTAATTTTACTGACAATACAATTGGTACTGATGTCTGGAATAATATGCAAAATGATGGTGCGGTGTTTCTCCGGGCTGCCGGTTACAGACAGTATGATGCTTTTAGTGGTTTTTATGGACGTGGAATATATATGTCGAGTAAATCATATATATCTGAATCAGGAGAGTATTGTTATGAATATCTGAATTTTGGAGATGGTGGTACCACGGTTGGTCAACATGCACGTCGTTATGCAGCTTCCATACGTCTTGTGTGTGATTCTGACAATCTGTAAAGATGTAAATTCGCAATAAAAGTTAAATATTAAAAATTATTAAGAAATGGAAAACAAGAACAAATTGCGCTACGAAGCGCCGATGATGGAAGCCACAGGCTTCAAGACAGAAAATGGTTACGCAGTCAGCGAACCAGTCATGAACTCATCTGCAAAGATTTCAATGCCAGGCAGCGGACTTTAAAAATCACAAAATTCAAGAATTTAAAACTTATTATTAACAAAATGAAAAAAGTAGCATTATTATTGGCAGCATCCGCATTGATGCTGGGTCTGTCGCAATGCAGCAAAAGACCGAACATGCCGGTGGGCTATGTAGGACACACTGAGACAATCGAATTCACAACCGGCGGCGGTGAAAAAGGCGGATTCGACCAGGTGAGCAACGCTCTCCAATACAAATGGGACATAGACAACTCTGATGGCAAAACCGACAGTCTGCACGTCTATGCACAAGACGGCGTGAATGAATTCACGTCAGGATTTTATCTCGGCTCAATTCCGATTGTCGCAGTTGACCCCGCTGATCCTTATAAGGCCACATTCAAAGGCGATCTGGACAACGTGCCGGAAAGCGGTGTCCTGCGCTTCGTGCATGTCGGACAGGATGTTGCCGTAGATAAAGGCGCAGCAAACATCAGCTTCGCCGACCAGGACGGCAGCCTCGGAACAATTTCCCAGAAGGTCCTCGCCGTATGCGACATCACTTACGACAAAATAAAACCATTTGATGCCGACCTCGATGTGCAGTTCGCGGTATGCAAATTGGATCTGAGCGGATTCGGGACTCCCGACAGAATCGACATGTCGTGCATCGTGAATAACGGCCTCGGCATCAACGAAAAGGGTGTGGTCAGCTATAAACCCGGAACCTATTCAAACCTCAACGACGTGAAAAGCAGCACAAATCCATACTATGCCGTGCTGATGCCTATTGACGGTTCAAAATGCATCGTACTCTCCTGCAAGGGTTCAGACGGCAAAGTGCTGACTTCAAGCAAACTGCAGACCGATTTTGTAGCCAACAAGTTCTATACGAAAAAAGAAAATCCTGGCGAATCTTTCAAACCAGAAACGAACACACCTGTTCCCGGCTTGATCCCCGGTGTTTTCACTATCGGTGAAAGAAAATCAATTCATTTCTCACAGGGAAATCTTTACTACAACCATAATACAACAAGATTTATCATAGAAAACAATCAGATGTATTTCCCCACTTGTTATATGGATGACCATGTGACACACTTCCATTTTTGCCAGACTTGGCAGTATGCAGTTCAAAAAGATTATATAAATGAAAATATACCGGAAGCTATGTTGTTCACAAACGCTTCCGCAGAGGAACCGAATGCCGGATTTGACGTTTATGTTGGTGATAATGTTGTTGTGACAGGTTTTTATCGTGTTCTTTCAACGAGCGAGATTGGTTATATGATGAATCAACGCAAAGTTTATGTCAACAATGAAGCGAAGGTGCCTTATGGATTGGCAACTGTAAGTGCAGGGGCTAATTGGTCAGGTCTTGTCATTTTGCCTGACAACTGGGATGGAAGCGTATGCCCTGATTTCCCTTATGGAACTCGCAGTTATGCTGATAAATATTTCACTGATGTAGAGTGGGCAAAGATGGAAGCCGCCGGCGCCGTGTTCCTTCCAGCAGCCGGCTACAGAGTTGAGGAAACTTATTACCAAAATGCTGATCCAACTAAACGCGGTTTGTATATGTTAAGTGAACACTGTAATCCAGATGGTAACTATTATTATAATTTTTGGAATGACCCAAATGATTATGGCATTATGACTCATCACCGCTATTGGGGATGTTCCATACGTCTTATCTGCGATTCCAACAAGTAATGACATAGTAGAGACGCCACATTGTGACGTCTCTACTTTTTTTGTTAATCTGCGGTTTTTAACACTCCGCGCTGACGGCCTCGACGAGGTTCCAGGCATCCTGGTAGATGTCTTTCAGCGTGGCGTCGAGCATGAAGCATGGTGTGGTGAAGACCTTGTTCTTGATGTCGCCGACAACGCCGCCGTTTCCTGTCTCGACGTGTTGTGCGCCCATCGCGTTGATCTGTTTTGCCTGCTCACAGCTCTCATCGCCCATCGTCACCATCACGTCGCCAAGCACTTTCGCTATCATCAACGGGGTGATGCACATCGCGCCTATCGGCTTGCCCTGGGCGTGAATGTCTCTGATCGCCTTCTCGACATGTTTGTTCACGACGAAATTCATCCCGTCGATGGCGTAGGTGAATATGTTTTTCGCCGCGCCGAAGCCGCCGGGGAAAAACAAGGCGTCGAAATCACCGGCATTGAAATCTTCAACCGGGAGGATGTCGCCGCGCACTATGCGGGCCGACTCCACCATGACGTTGCGCTTCTCATTCATCGACTGCCCCGTGATGTGATTCACAACGTGATACTGGTTTTCGTCCGGTGCAAAACATTGAAATTTAATGTCATGTTGGTCGAGAGCCAACAATAATGTCACGGCCTCGTTGATCTCCGAGCCGTCTCTTGCACCGCATCCGGCGAGAATTACTGCTACTTTTTTCATGTTGTTATTGGTGTTTATATGCATGTTATGTTACTGATATGCAACCGCTTGCGGTTGTAGCGGTTTTTATTTGTTATTCTTTGGCATTGTTAATTTTATCTTCAACCTTTTCGATGATATCGCCCTTGTTGTCTGTGATCCACGCCGCCACCTTTTCGGAATTTTTGAAAAGCACTGATTTGTCGCGCGTCTCCTTGTCTATGATGTCTTTCAGCCCGAAGAAATCAAAGATGATAATCAGCACGCCGACGATGAGGAAACCTTTTGCGATGCCGAATACGAGTCCGCCTATCTTGTCGAAAAACCCAAGACACAACGACTCCGCAAGCTCGGAAACGCCTTTCCCTATCATGTTGATTAAGATCGCCAAGATGATGAAAACCAAGATGAAAGAGATGATCGACATCCATTCATGGCTGACATTGATGACGCCTGAAAGCTTTTCTCCGATGTAGTCAGAAAACCTGACCGCTCCATAGATCCCGCCGAAGAAAGCCGCCAGCCCGAAGGCCTCGCGGATGATTCCGTTTCTCAATCCCGCCAAGGCAAAAAGCGCGAGAATTATTCCAATTATTATATCCAAGTAGTTCATTTTTAGGTGTTTGAGGTGGTGAGGTGGTTAGGTGTTTTAGGTGTTTGAGGTATTTAGGTGATTTCTTGTTTCACTTTATTTTAAACTATTTCAATCTGCGTGTCAGCTCTGTTGAGAAGACGAACTCCTGCAGTTCCTTGTTGTCGGTGGTGAAGATGGAGTTTTTGTCGCCTTTCCACCAAAGTTGCCCTTGATAAAGGAAATTTATTCGTTGTCCGATTTTTATCACGGAGTTCATGTCGTGCGTGTTGATGATTGTGGTGATGTTGTATTCTTCTGTGATTTCGCTGATGAGCGCATCGATGAGTTCCGAGGTCTTGGGGTCGAGGCCGGAGTTCGGCTCATCGCAGAACAGATATTTCGGGTTGTTGGCGATGGCGCGGGCGATGGCCACGCGTTTCATCATACCGCCGCTCAACTCTTTGGTCCTCAATTTGTTGCTATTTTCAAGATTGACACGTTTCAGGCAGAAATCAACGCGGTCGAGTTTTTCTTTACGCGACATTTTCGTGAACATGTTCAACGGAAACATCACGTTTTCCTCCACGTTCATCGAGTCGAACAGCGCTCCGCCCTGAAACAGCACGCCCATCTCCTTGCGGATGTCGCGGCGTTTCCTTTCCGGAAGGTTGGAGAACCTCCTTTCGTTGAAGAACACCTCGCCCTCGTCAGGCTCGACGAGGCCGGTGCAGATGCTCATCATGATTGTCTTTCCCGACCCGCTCTGACCGATGATGAGGTTCGTCTTGCCCTGCTCGAACTCCGCGGATACGTTTTTCAGCACTTTCTTGTCGCCGAACGACTTTGAGACATTTTCGATTCTTATCATGACAGAAGCATTTGGGTTAAGATCAAGTCGAAGAAAATGATGAGTATGCTGCTATAGACGACGCCGTCGGTGCTTGCCTTGCCGACCTCCACCGAGCCGCCGTTGACGTTGTAGCCGATGAAACTTGACACCGACGCTATGATGAACGAGAACACGACCGTCTTTATCAGCGCGAACGTCACCGTCCACGGGTCAAACCACGAACGCAGTCCGAGGACGTAGTCTTCCGTCGAGATGATGTTGAGGACGTCGCACGCCACGTAGCCGCCGTATATTCCGAGGAAGATGCTGAAAATAATCAGAACCGGGATGAAAAGAAGGCACGCTATGATTTTCGGCATGATGAGGTAATTCGCCGCATTGATTCCCATAACCTGAAGAGCGTCAATCTGTTGCGTCACGCGCATCGTGCCGAGCTCGGAGGCGATCTGCGATCCGAGTTTTCCGGCAAGGATGATGCAGATGATCGTAGGCGAAAACTCCTGTATCACCATCTGGCGCGTCACGAAGCCGATCATCAGGTCGGGGAGAAGCGGGTTGTCGATGTTATATGCAACCAAAATCGCGGCGACGGCGCCGACGAAAACAGAAAGGATGGCGACAATCAGGAAGGAGGTGACACCGAGGCTGTAAAACTCGTGGACCAACTGCCGCCTGAAAATCGCGAACTTGGGCGGACGACGAAGCGCCTGCCCCATCAGAATAACATAATCGCCGATTTTTCTTAACATGACAAATATTTAGTCTGCAAAATTACATATTTTTCCGCAAAATCCCATTTTTGAATTAATTTTTGTTTTTTGCGAAATTAAAAACACCTCCAAACGTTATTTTTTATAATTTTGAAACCTCAAATTTTTTCAAAGGTGAACAGGAAAAACAATTCAACAAAACGCCGTCTCAGAAGTTCATATATAATTTCACTTTTGAGTATCACATTGGTTTTGTTTGTGTTAAGTATTTTTACGTTGCTTGTGCTTTACGCAAACAGGATTTCGTCTTACATAAAAGAGAACATCGGTTTTGAGATTGTGATGAAAAAAGGCGTGAAAGAAGCGGATATTTTGAGTCTCCAGAAGGAGCTTGACAAGAAGAATTTCGTGAAATCGACGAAATACATCTCCAAGGATGAGGCCACGCGCCAGCTCTCCGAAGACCTCGGCGATGACATCCTGCAATGGCTCGGCGACGTGGAGAACCCGCTGCTGCCTTCCATCGACGTGCGCTTCACATCGGAATACGCCAACAACGACAGCATCGCCAAGATTGAAGACTGGGTGACAAAGAAAAAAATCGTCAAGGAAGTGTATTTCCAGAAGTCGCTCATCAACTCCATCAACGAGAACGTCAACATTTTGGGGGCGTTGCTGCTGCTCGTCGGCGCGGTGCTGCTCATCATGGCGGTGACGCTCATCGGAAACACCGTGCGCCTCTCCATCTATGCGAAACGCTTCATCGTGAGAAGCATGCAGCTCGTCGGCGCCACACAGGAATTCATCATGAAACCTTTTATCAAAACATTTATAATTCAAGGAATTATCGGTTCTGTCATCGCTCTGGCCCTGCTTACAGTCTTTATCATGACAATGATGAAGAAAGTGCCGGAACTTGAAATTCTCACCAATTTCGGCGGCATCGCGACAATCTATCTCTCGACATTGCTGCTCGGCGTGATCCTCACTTCGCTCGCATCTTTCTTCTCGATGAGGAAATATCTCGACGCCGACATCGACGAGCTTTATGAATAAGATTTTTTATTACCTTTGCAAAAATATTCAAAAATATGGCTACAGCAAAAAAAGACAACAAACTCACTGATAATCAAGAGAAAAAACAAATGCCTTTCAACCGCGACAACTACAAATGGGTGCTGATAGGACTCGCAGTCCTTCTTCTCGGCTTCATTCTGATGATCGGC
This sequence comes from Bacteroidia bacterium, assembly GCA_030537295.1. Lineage (GTDB taxonomy): Bacteria > Bacteroidota > Bacteroidia > Bacteroidales > F082 > Limimorpha. The sequence goes on along the minus strand of JAUNNU010000060.1, from coordinate 1,912 downwards.
GGCGGCTCCGACAACCCCGATGTCTTCAACGAAGGAATGTTCAACTTCCGCCGTCTCACCCTCGCCCCGATCCTCATCCTCGCCGGCTTCGGCATCGAGTTTTACGCAATAATGAAAAAATAATGTGGAAGGATGTGATTGCTTCGCAAATGTGGTCGCGTCGCGCCCTTTAAACTTTTAACTCTAAACTTTTAACTTTTAACTACATCTCCGTCTCTTCGTAGGCGT
>JAUNNU010000060.1:0-1674 GCA_030537295.1 Bacteroidia bacterium | reverse complement strand
TAACTCTAAACTTTTAACTGAATCATGGACTGGCTACAGGCTTTACTTCTCGGCATACTTCAGGGACTGACCGAATTTCTGCCCGTCTCAAGCAGCGGGCATCTCACGATATTGTCAAACATCTTCGGCATGACTGGCGAGGAGAACCTCACCTTCACCGTCGTGCTTCACGTGGCGACAGTCTGCGCCACCCTCGTCGTCCTCTGGAAAGAGGTCGTGTGGATCTTCAAAGACCTGTTCACGAAACAAAAATGGTGTTCGTATCAGGGCCTCAACGACGGCACGAAATACGCCGTCAACATCATCATCTCGATGATTCCTGTCGGCATCGTCGGGGTGTTTTTCAAAGACACCGTCGAGGAGATTTTCGGCTCCGGCCTTCTCATCGTTGGCGTCATGCTGCTGCTGACCGCCCTGCTGCTCGGGTTCGCATACTTCGCCAAGCCGCGCCAACGCGAGAAAATATCTCCGCTTCATGCATTGATAATAGGTATCGGACAGGCCTGCGCCGTGATGCCGGGACTCTCACGCTCCGGGACCACCATCGCAACGGGACTCCTGCTCGGCAACAAAAAAGAGAAACTCGCGCAGTTCTCGTTCCTTATGGTAATCCCGCCAATCCTTGGTGAGGCGTTGCTCGACGCAAAAGACGTGCTCGAAATAGGCTGGCACGAGGCGATGGCCGGAATATCACCTATGACATTGATAATCGGATTCTTAGCGGCGTTCATCACCGGCTGCCTCGCATGCAAATGGATGATCGATGTGGTGAAGAAAGGCAAGCTCATCTACTTCGCGGCTTACTGCGTGATAGTCGGCGTCCTGGCGATTTGCTTCGCATAGATTTGTCACGCGAAATTCGCAAATTAAACCGGATTTGTTTTGATGGAGAGTTTAGACAATCATATTTTCAACTTTGAAGAAGGCGAGGTCTTCCTCATCGACAAGCCCTTGGACTGGACATCGTTCGACGTAGTGAACCTGATTCGCGCCGTCATCAAAAAATATCATCAGATCAGAAAGCTGAAGGTCGGACATGCCGGCACTTTAGACCCGCTCGCAACGGGGCTGCTGATACTATGCACAGGCCGCATGACGAAACAGATCGACAACTTCCAGGCACAGGAGAAAGTATATACCGGCACCATGATGCTCGGACAGACGACACCCACCTTCGACCTCGAGAGCGAGCCGAATCAGTTCTTCCCGACCGACAACATTACCCCCGAAGCCCTCGACGAAGCCCGGAGACGTTTCATCGGCGACATCATGCAACGGCCGCCGAAGTTCTCAGCGATAAAGATACAAGGCAAACGCGCCTTCGACTACGCACGTTCCGACGAGGAGCTTGAGATGAAAGAACGCTTGGTGCATATCGAAGATTTTCAGATAGATACGACGAACTTCCCGAAAGTCGATTTCATGGTGAGATGCTCGAAAGGCACTTATATCCGCTCTTTGGTGAACGACTTCGGGGCGGCGTTGAACAACGGTGCCCATCTGACAGCACTCCGCAGGACCAACATCGGCGGCTTCGACGTGAAAGACGCATGGAACCTGATGGAGCTGAAGAAAAGGATTATCGAGACGGCACCGGGTGGTTTAGAGAGTAGAGAGTAGAGTTAAAAGAGTAGAGAGGAGAGAGGAGAGAGAGAAGCGGCAAAAAACTCGTGT
>JAUNNU010000059.1 GCA_030537295.1 Bacteroidia bacterium | reverse complement strand
TACGTGTCGCAGTTGACGGTATATCCTACGACAATTGACGGCGACGTGGTGAACAACATCGCACCACAAAGCGCAGCACGTATCAGCAAGAGTTACGTCGAGGTCGGCGACCACGTGAAAGCCAACCAAACCCTTGCGCTGATGGATGAAATCAACCTCGACAAAGCGAAACTGCAGATGGTCAACGACTCCATCGAATACGGGCGCATCAAGGAGCTTCACGACATCGGGGCCACATCACAGTCGGACTTTGAAGCCATCACACTCAAATACGACGTATCACGCAAGACATATCGTAACTTATTGGAAAACACCATCTTAAGAAGTCCAATAGCAGGTATTGTGACAGCGAGAAACTACGATGAAGGCGATATGTACTCGATGGCGCAGCCGTTGTTTGTCGTTCAGGACATCACTCCTGTCAGGATGACAATCAATGTTTCAGAGAGCAAGTTCTCGCAGATAAAGAAGGGCATGGAGGTTGACATCACGACGGAGGCTTACGGCGACGAGGTTTTCAAAGGCGTCGTTGACCTCATCCACCCGACCATCAACCCACTGACACACACCTTCCCTGTAGAGGTCATCTTCGCCAACAGCAATGAGATTCTCCGTCCCGGAATGTTCGCACGCGTGACCGTCAACTACGGCGACAACTTCCGCGTCGTCATCCCCGACAAGGCAGTCATGAAACAAGTCGGTTCCGGCGAGCAGTACGTCTATGTCCTCAACGCCGACGGCACGGTCAAATATACAGTTGTCGAACTCGGCCGCAGGATGGGCGACAAATACGAAGTCATCAACGGCGTTGACGACGGCGCGACCGTTGTCACGACAGGTCAGACGAAACTCAGAAGCGGCGCAACAGTGGAAGTTGTTGAATGATAAAGGTTTAAAGGTTAAAAGATAAAGATATGAGTTTATATAGAACATCCGTAAATCACCCGGTGACGGTATCGTTGATTTTCGTGACGATTGCCATCCTCGGTGTTTTTGCGTTGAGCAGGTTGTCAATCAACCTGTTCCCAGACATGGGCACCAACGCCATCATGGTCATGACATCATATTCCGGGGCGAGTGCGGCGGATATTGAGACGAACATCACCAAGACATTGGAGAACACCCTCAACGGAGTCAGCGATTTGAAGCATCTTTCGTCATCATCAAAGGAGAACATCTCCGTCATCACATTGGAATTCAACTACGGTATTGATATTGAAGAAGCCACTAACGACGTGCGCGACAAGCTCGACATGGTGCGGCAGTATCTCCCTGACGGAGCCGGCAGCCCTACCATCTTCAAATTCAGCATGGAAGACATTCCTATTTTGATGCTTTCCGCGACGGCGGATGAGAGTCTGAGCGGTCTCGACAAAATCCTCGATGACAAACTCGCTACACCTTTGGCGCGTGTGTCTGGCGTGGGTACGGTTTCCATCTCCGGAGCCCCAAAACGTGAGATTCAGGTCTTCGTTGACCCGAACAAACTTGAAGCCTACGGCCTCACCATCGAACAAATCTCGTCGGCATTGGCGGCGGAAAACAGAAACACGCCGGCCGGCAACATCGACATCGGCTCCAACACCTACGCCGTCCGCGTCGAAAAGGAATTCAAGTCGGCGAAAGAGATGCTCGATGTCGTGGTCGGCACTTTCAACGGAGCAGCCATTTATTTAAGGGACGTGGCGAGAGTGAACGACGGCGAGATGGAACGCTTGCAGAAAGTGTTCTCGAACAAAGTGCAAGGCGCCATGATCACCATCCAGAAACAGACCGACGCCAACGCCGTGAAAGTTTCAAGAGGCGTTTTCAAAGAACTTGAGAAAATCAAAAAGACGCTGCCGTCTGACATCCAGCTCAATGTCATCACCGACACGTCAGAGAACATCGTCAACACAATCAACTCATTGAAGGACACCATCTTCATCACGTTCTTCCTTGTCATGCTCGTGGTGTTCATCTTCCTCGGCAGATGGAGAGCCACAATCATCATCGTGCTTTCCATCCCTATTTCATTGGTTGCATCTGTCATCTATCTTTTGGCGACAGGCAACACCTTGAATATCATTTCAATGAGTGCTTTAACCATCGCCATCGGCATGGTCGTTGACGATGCCATTGTAGTTTTGGAGAACATCACCTCGCACATCGACCGAGGGGCGAAACCGAAAGAGGCTGCCGTTCACGCAACGCAGGAAGTCTCCATCTCCGTTATCGCCTCAACCCTTACAATGCTCGCAGTGTTCCTGCCCCTGACCATGATTTCAGGCGCGATGGGCGTGTTCTTCCATCAGTTAGGATGGATTGTCAGTATCATCATGATTGTCTCCACATCAGCGGCTTTGACATTGGTACCGATGATGTGTTCAAGATGGCTGAAGCAGAATCCGAGAAGCCACGCATGGCACAGAATCATATTCACACCTATTAACAAAGGTCTCGACGCATTGAGCCGCGGCTACGGCCGACTCATCAACTGGGCTGTGACACACCGCAAGTCAGTGCTTTTAATCACAATTCTGATTTTTGTTGCGACAATAATGCTTACCGTACCAGGAATGAAGACTGGTTACATGCCGAGCCAGGACATGGGACGTCTGCAAATCAGCATTGAGCTTCCTGTCGGAACGCAAGAAGACGTGACAGGCCGCCTCGGTGCTGAACTCGCCGAAAAATACATGGAGGAATTTCCAGAGATATTAGTCATGAACTACCGTTACGGTGTAGCTGACGAAGAGAACGCTTTTGCATCAATGCAGAGCAACGGCACGCATATCCTTGCGATGAACCTCAACCTCGGAAGCAAGACAACACGTACAAGAAGCACTCAGGAAATCGCGGAACTCATCCGTAAAGACTTGAAAGGCAACACTCTCATCAACAAATACAACGTCTCGGAAGGCATGGGAATGGGTTCGACCACGAGCGTCAAACTCGACATCTACGGATATGACTTCAACACTTCCGACAGGATAGCCAACGACATCGCAGCACAGATGAGAGATGAACCTGCTATTTCACAGGTCCTCATCAGCCGTGACGACTATTCACCAGAATATCATGTTGACTTCGACCGTGAGAAGTTGAGACTCAACGGCATAGACATCACGACGGCATCACAATACGTCAGAAACCGCATCAACGGTTCCATCATGAGTTTCTTCCGTGAAGACGGTGACGAATACAACATCCGCGTGCGTTACGCACCGGAATTCCGCCAGAGCGTAGAAGACATCGAGAACATCGTGCTTTACGGCTCACAGGGTCAGGCCATCAAGCTGACCGAGGTGGCGAAAATCGTGCAGAGCCAGACACCTCCGACAATCATGCGTAAGGACCGTGAACGTATCGTGACAATCACAGGCATCGTGGCGAAAGGCTACGCTTTGAGTGACGCCGTCGCCGTTTCAGAGAAATGCATCGAAAAGGCCGACATCCCGACGGAGTTCACGGTCGTGATCGCCGGTGACTACGAGAACCAGCAGGATGCTTTCTCCGACCTGTTCCTGCTTCTCATCCTCATCGTCATCTTGGTCTATGTCGTGATGGCTTCACAGTTCGAGTCGTTGCTTGACCCGTTTGTCATCATGTTCTCGGTGCCGTTCGCCATCACCGGCGTTCTCATCGGATTGAAAGTCCACGCAATGGCCGCCGATGTCATGGCGATGATCGGTCTGTTGATCCTTGTCGGTATCGTGGTGAAAAACGGTATCGTGCTCATCGACTACACCAGACTTTGTCTTGAACGCGGCATGAGCGTCAACAAAGCCGTTGTCACCGCCGCGAGCCAGCGTCTGCGTCCTATCTTGATGACGACCTTGACAACGGTCCTCGGCATGGTCCCTATGGCTCTCGGCGATGGTGAAGGCGCGGAAATGTGGAACGGACTCGGTGTCGTGGTCGCATGGGGGCTTTCGGTCTCAACATTAATCACATTGGTTCTTATTCCAACATTATACGCCATCTTCGTTTCAAGAAGGCTGAGACGTCAGGAAAAGAAAGCAGCTAAATTAGCATTAAAACAAAACAACTAAACGAACGAAAATGAAAGGAATATTCATCGCCTACAATCAGGCATACTACGAAGAGATTCAGGAAATCATTGAAAAACAAGGAGTTCGTGGATTTACAAGATGGAATGAAATAACAGGCAGAGGCAGCGAAAGCGGCGATGCGCATTATGGCAACCACACATGGCCGACATTCAACGACGCCATGTTGACCTTCGTCGATGACGACAAAGTCACTGCCATTATGAACAATCTTCACGAGCACGACCTCAAGACACCGGAACTCGGACTGAGAGCGTTCTCGTGGAATATTGAACAGACAATATAAATTTTAGTTTGACATCTTGTTTTGAAAAACGGCGTCCGATTGCTCGGACGCCGTTTTGTTTTTATTTCACTACCGAAAACCTGTAAATACATGTATGCGTGTATTCCTCGCCAGGTCGCAGCACCGTGCTTGGGAATCTTTCCTGATTCGGTGAATCGGGGAATTTCTGCGTTTCAAGGACGAATGACTCGCGATTGTCTAAAGTCTTACCGTATTTGCCTGTTGTCTTGCCGTCGAAGAAGTTGCCGCTGTAGAACTGAAGACCTGGCTGGTCGGTCAACACTTCCATTTTACGTCCTTTTGTCGGTTCATACACCGTCGCGGCGAGACCGAGTGTGCCAATAGGCTTGCTGATGACCCAGTTGAAGTCGTAGCCGTTTGCAAACTGCATCTGCGGGTGGTCGGAGTTGATGTCCTTTCCGATAGCTTTCGCCACGGTGAAGTCCATCGGCGTATCCTTGACGGCGCGGAAGTTTCCTGAAGGAATCAAAGCACTGTTGATGGCGGTATAGAACTTGCCGTTTATCATCAGTTCATGGTTGAGAATTGAGCCGTTCCCCTCCCCTTTCAGGTTGAAAAACGAATGATGCGAGAGGTTGCACACAGTCGGAGCGTCGGTGGTCGCCTTATATGTCACAACGAATTCATTGTTCTTTGTCAATGCGTAAGTCATTGTGATATCGAGGTTTCCGGGGAAGCCGTCGAGACCGTCGGCGAGGACAGTGTGAAGCACAATGGCCGTATCGTTGACCGAGTTCACGTCCCATACCACTCTGTCGATGCCGTATTCTCCGCCGTGAAGTGTGTTGCCGTTGTCGTTCTTCGCCAACTGATATTCAACGCTGTCGAGTGTGAATCTGCCTCCGCCAATTCTGTTGGCGAAACGTCCGACAGCCGCGCCGAGGAAACGTTCACCTTCATTATTAATATAGCGGTCGATGTTTTCATAGCCGAGGACAACATCGGCGTACTTTTTCTTACGGTCCGGTGTCCAAAGCGACACCACACGTCCGCCGTAGTTCGTCACCTGCATCATGAGGTCGCCGTTGTCCAAAGTATAAAGCGACACTGGTTTTCCATTAACTTCTGTCGTGAAGTTATTAACATCCAATAATTTAACTTTGCTGTGCTTTGAGCATCCAGCGAGGAGCATTGCTGCCAATGCAAAAACTAATATTCTTTTCATATTTAAAAATTATTTTCCTGTCAAGTCATGATACCTGCGTCTCGCAGAAATCAGTGTGATATTTCTGTCTGTGATGGCATTGTCGGCCTGAAGCAGAATTGTGTTGGCCTGCAAGACATCGGTGATGGTATTCAGGCCGGCGTTGTAGTTCAGACGCTCGACCCTGTAGTTTTCCGCAGCCATCTTATACGCCGCCGAGTCAGAATGGAGAAGAGCTTCGGCTTCAATCATGTTGGTGTAAGCCTGGTCTTCCTGTATCGACATCTGTTCCGTAAGATTCTGTCTGTCAATCTCATACTGATTGATTTTAATATCGTGTTCTTTCAGTTTGTGCGATGTCTCCCACCATTGTGTCATTGGCACCCTCAAACTGATGAACAGCAAAGCATTTGACCTTGTAGTTTTGGAGATCATGTTTCCATAATAGGCGGCACCGCCGATGATGAGATTAGGTGAAGTGGCGCCGACAGTCATCTTCCTGCGCAGTTTCTCGGCTTCCACCTGAAGTTCAAGAAGTCGCACTTCTGGGCGCACGAAACCGGTGTTCTCTTCAAATTTCTTGTTTACGTTTTCATTGTCGAAATCAAGGACGAGACCATTCTCCGGCATTTCGATGCCAATCTGTTGGCACAGCAGACGCGATGCGAGAAAGATTCCATCGTTGAGTTGAAGCTGCTGTGCTTTGAGTTTGTTTTTTTCGAGGGCGACCTTCAAGGCATCGTTCTTTGTCACAAGACCTGCTTTGAGAGCCGCATTGACGGTGTTATCGATGGTGTCGAGCATCGCCAATGCCGTCTCCACCGTTTTCACTTTCTGTTGAAGTCCGAGTACAAGATAATACGATGACTCAATGTTCTCAAGCACTTCACGTTCAGTGACTTCCGACTGCAGTTCGGCCGCTTTTATTCCGACTTCAGCGAGTCTGTTGCCATTCAGAATCTGAAAACCAGTAAACACCGGCTGTGCCACCATCACACCGACCGACGAACCCTTGTCTAGCATCGAAATCTCTCCATCAAAGTCGGCGAAAACCTCCAACAGCTCGATAATATCCTTCAAGACTTCACGGATGACGACATTTGACACATCATCAGCGGTAAGCCTCAGAATCGGACTATATGCGCTGTAGCCCATAGCGGCACCTTGCACCTGAGGAAAAAACTTCGTAAATGTCTGTGCCTTAACCTCTTGCGCCCTTTTTATCTCAAGTCTGCTTGTCTTCAGATTTGCATTGTTGGCTTTCGCCAAAGCGAAACACGAATCTATCGTCAGGGCACTATCATTTTGCGCCTTGATATTCATTGCGAAAAGCACCGCCAATATTGCAACAATATATTTTTTCATAACATATAATTTCTTTTTAATTGTTAATCAACGTTTTAACCAATCTTCTTCACGCCATTCCTTTTCTTTTTGTCGAAAGCGAGACTATACGCCACAGGAAGCACGGTGACGACAAGCGGGAATGTGATAATTGTGCCGAAGCATATCACCACGCCCATCGGTTCCCAGAGCAAAGTCCTTGCGATAATCATAGGCACGACGCCGAGAGCCGCCGCTATTGAAGTGAGGAAAATAGGCCTCATACGACGCATTCCGGCATGATAAGCCGCATCGCCCGGCGTAAGATGCTGTTTCACAACAAGTTCGTTTGCATAGTCATACATTATTACAGCGTTTCTGACAATGATACCGATAAGGGAAATCACGCCAAGGATTGCCGTCACTGACATATCGAGGCCGAAGAGCCACAGACCAAATGTCGAACCGAAGATGCAAAGTACAGACACCGAGATTGAAAGCACCGAGATGCCGATTTTATGATAATGGAACATCAATATCAGGAACATCACCGCCAACGCAGCGACGATTGACTGAATGAGCGATGGCATCATCTCGATGGTAATCTGTTTTGAGCCGCCAGGTTCTATCACCACATCATCCGGAATATCTAAAGTCGAAATGTATTTGTCGAGTTTGCCAAACTCCTCCAGCTCACCCGCCCCCGGCATCACGTCAGCACTCACGGTGATGCAACGTCTTCCGTTTCTGTGTGTCATGCTGCTGTGTATGAAATGAGGTTTCAAAGTCGCCACCTGACGCAATGGTACCCAGACTCCCGGTTTGCTTGTTGGGATAAGCAAATCGCCAACCGACTCATAATCAATATCATGTACATCTTCAGTATAAATAGCGGTAGGAAGCCTGTAGCTTTCCTCCCAAATCGAGAGCATGCTGTTACCTGACAACGCCGTCGAGAGGTAAGCCGACAAGACCGCCTGCGTCACGCCGAGCCGATAGGCTTCTTCGGGGATGAGTTCGACTTCGATAATCTCTTCATTTTCATCATAATCAGAGTAAACGAAGAAAAGGTTTTCGTCCTGTTTCATGAAAGCGATGAGAGAGTCACGTACCGGCTCCAGCGCAGCATAGTCATCACCCATGATATAATATTCCACCGGCGCATTGACCTGATTGTAGTCCATCTGTTTGAAACGAATCTGAGCGATAGGGAATATATTTTCGTATTGCTGCGCATATTCCTCTATCATTTCCTTCGTGGCGTTTTCGGAGACTGTGTTCACGATAAGCTGTGCGTATGCGCTTGACGCGAGCTGCGGCGCGTATGTTATGTGGAAACGTGGCGACGCCATCCCGATGAACGACGTGACAGAAGAGACACGCTTGTCCTGCTTGAGCAGTTTCGTCAACGAGTCGGTGACCGCTGCCGTCTCCTCTATTGAACTGCCTTTTTCGAGATGTATCTCAACGGCGAAGCTGTCGCGTTCAGCCTTTGGGAAAAGCTGTATCTTCAATGTCATAAACAGCCCGATGCCAACGAGAACGAACACCAACGCCACAATGATTGTCAGCACTTTATGTCTGAAACAGAGGTCAAGAAGTTTTTTGTATCCGCCCTGAAGCCCGGCGAAGAACTTGCCTTGAAATTTCTCCATCCTTGAAAGCTTGTTGGGATTTGTCGGACCTATCATTCTGACAGACATATATGGTATCACCCAGATGGCATAGAGGAAACTGCAGGCCAGGGTGATGAAGATCGCCCACGGGAACAGATTGATGAAGTCGCCGAGAAGCGTCCCGCCCATTATCGGAAGCATCGGGAAGAATATGCAGGTGATGGCGCATGTGGCGATAATCATCGACGACATCAGATATTTTGTCGAGACAGAGGCCGAATACCAGCGGGAATGGCCTTCGTTCACCATGTCGATATATCCGTCAATCACCACGACGGAGTCATCAACGACCATACCGAGGACAACGATGAGAGCGGCGAGCGTCACCGTATTCAGTTCCATTCCAAGGAGATACATGGCCGCCCACGCCGCCGCTATGCACACCGGCACCGACGTTGACGACACCAAAGCCGTTCGCATCGGGAACAGAGTGAGCATCACAAGAATGACGATAAGTATTGCCGCGACAAGGTCTTTCAGGAACGACAGCACCGACTTGTTGACGACAACAGGTTGGTCGGTGATTCGATGCACGCGGATGTCAGGCGGCGCCGTGGCAAGAAACGACTCGATGACCTCGTCAACCTCATCGCCGAACTTAACGACATTGTAGCCCGAACGCATCTCCATCGACAGCATCATACATCTGTTGTTTTCCACTATTGAGTCAGAATATTGAATGTATTCAGATGATTCTTGATAATGGCGTTCGATACGAGCCACGTCGCGCAGTTTCACCACCTGCCCTGTCAGCGGGTCGGAGAAGACTATCATTTCCGAGAGGTCATACACGTTATCGTAAGGCACCTCGACGTGGACGACGGCGTTACCGTCTTCATTATCAGCCTTTCCGGTGATTGTACGGAGGCTGTGCAACGCAAGTTCGGCTGAGATTGTCGCCGCCGTGACAGCGTATTCCGTCATGAGAGCCGGATCCATATAGATGGCGATTTCCTCTTTTTCCTCACCGATGACCTTGATGTTACCCATCGTCTCGATGCGGCGCAGCCTCGTAGCAAGTTTGTCGGTATATTCACGCAGTTCCCTTGAGGAACGCTGGTCACTCTCGATGGCGAGAAGCAACGACGACGCATTGCCGAAGTCATCGATGACAACCGTCGATAAAACACCTTGCGGCAAAGATGTCGTCTTGAACAACGCCAATCCCTGACGGATACGCGACCATGTCATCTTGGCGTCTTTGACATCATTGTTAAGTGTCACGAAGACATAAAGCATACCGTCTCTCGAAAACGAGTACGTCTTCTGCTTACTCACGTCACCGAAAGTGAAAAGATACTGTTCGGTGGCGCCGGCCACACGTTCTTCAATCTCCTGCGCCGTCGCACCCGGATAAACCACAGCCACAACACCTTGACGTATTGTAACATCCGGGAACTCGTTCTTCTTCAGCTTCGGCAATGCCATGAAACCGAAAATGACGAGAACCGCCACGAAGAAAAACACTATGCTGTTGTTTCTCATCGCAGCCTCCACTATATTTCTTTTTTTTGCCATAAAATCTAATTTAGGTTAAGAATTCCTATTGATAATCAACAAGTCAGTACGACACTTTCGCTCCGTTGTACAGTTTCTGGTATCCGCTTGTCACCACGATGTCGCCGTAGTTCAGCCCATCAGTGACCATAACTCCGTTCTTCACGAACTCGCTGACCTTGATTGAACGGCGTTTCGCCACTCCATTTTCGACCACCCAAACCGAGAGGCCGTCGTTCATTGTCTGGACACATGAACTCGGCACGACTATGCCGGTGCTTTGTGTTGACAGCATCCGCACCTTCGCCACCATTCCTGGAAGCAATTGCTTGTTCATCTTTGTTTCAAATTTGGCCAAGACATCGTAAGTATGACCTAAACGATTAGCCATCAGCGACTTGTCATAAATCTTGATTGCATATTCCTCTTCACCCAATGAAGGTAGTTTCACAAGCACCTGATTCCCAACTTCCAACATCCCGATTTCCCTTTCCGGGACGGCGAACTTCACCATCATCTGATTCAAGTCAACGATGGTGCAGAATTTCTCCGACGGGAGCATCTCGACACCGACGACGCGTGTGTCCATGCTCACGACACCATCTTGTGGCGCATATAATGTGCAGTCTTCCAAATGTTTACGTGCCGTGACTTCTGCCTGGCGAGCCCTCTCCAAATCTGTCAGCATCTGAACCCAACGGACATCGCTGACACCACCTTCATCGTGGACTTTCTTCAAACGCTCGTAGCCGTCTTCAGCCTGATGCAACGAAGCCAACGAGGTCTCATGCAGACTCCTCGCCGTACGGTCGTCAACCTTCGCCAAAATGTCACCCTTCTTCACAACCTGACCGTTATGTACGTAAACACCAGTCAAAGTTCCGCCATATTCAAACGACATCGGGACTTCAACATTGCTCTTCAATGTGCCGATATAATTCCTGAAATTCTCATTGTTAGACGCATCGACAGCCATCACTTCCACATCAATGACTGGATTGAACTTCACATCGGTTTCTTTTTGTTCAGTGCAGCCGGCAAACATCACAGCCGCCAACATCATCAAAACAGTTTTAATGTTGATTCTCATATATTTATAACTTAATTTTTTATTTTCGCAAAAAAAATTTTAGCTGGCAAATTTATAAAAAAAATCCATATCAAGAGAAAAATAACTATTTTTGCACGATTTTAGTTTAAAATGAGATACAAACTGAAAAGCAGAAGCGGCAACGAACGGCGTGTAAGATACAGTGCGGCCATCATCTTCCTGATGGTTGCTGCGCTTTGCACCGCAATGATATATTATATTTCCAACTTGAGAAACACCATTTCCGAGCAAAGACGAAACATCAGGCGCAATGAAAAAGTGCTGAGCCTCACCAACTCACTTATCCGGACAGTCAACGAGGCACAGGCCAGCGCACAACTTTACACATTTTCGAGCAATCCTGACCAACTCCAACTTTTCAAAGACCGGCTCGATGACATCAAAATGATAAACGATTCGATAGTGAATTATTCAGGCCGCAAAGCCACAAACAAGGTGCTTCTTGATGATTTGGTAAGTTTATTACAACGCAAAAAATTGATAATCAGCAATATATCAAAACAATACGAGGCTTTCAACCCTTACGATGAGATTTACAATCTGCTCATGAACTACAAACCCGAAAGGAAGCCGGAAGTCGTTGCCGTCATCACCCAAGACACCATTGTCAAAAAGGCGAAAAAGAAAAACTTCTTCGAGAGACTTTTCTCTTCAGAAAGTGCCACCGACAGCATCATCCTTTTGTCAAAAACCACTTTCGACACCATTGACAAAGGTTTCAAGCCTGACAACAGCAAACTGCTCAACGACATTCAGATTTACAGTGAAAAAGGCAAAAATGAATATTTGAAAAGAATAAAAGACGTTGAGAACCAATATCATACATTCATACTCGCCGACCAAAACATTTCGGAAGAAATCTCCGGGCTTTTGATTACGCTCCACAAACAGACGTTGGAGACCGTGATGGGCGAAGTGCAGAAAAGTGACGTCCTGATAAGGAAAAACCTCAACTATTCAATTTACAGTGGCACAATCGCGCTCATCTTGATTCTTTTGTTTATCACCTTGATTTTCTATGACATACAGAAAGTGTCGAAGGCGAGGAAAGAGCGTGAGGAGGCACTTCGCCGCGCCGACGAAATCATGGAAAGCCGCCACAAGCTGCTGCTTTCCGTTTCGCACGACATCAAGGCACCGCTCTCTTCCGTTATCGGATACATCGAACTGATGAAGATGGAAAAACTCCAGCCGCATGACATCGCGCGGCTGAACTCCATGAAATACTCCTCGGAACACATCCTGTCGCTGCTTTCAAACCTCCTCGAATTTTCAAGCCTCGACCAAGGACGGCAATTCGTGAAACGCTCCGACTTCGACATTTCCGAACTTTGCGACCAGCTGAGGAACATGTTCATGCCGATAGCCGAGAACAAACAGCTGAAATTGTTTTATCACAAAGGCATACCAGAACATCTCCACATCAGCTCCGACCCCTTGAAAATCAAACAGATAATCAGCAACATCATTTCAAACTCATTGAAATACACCATCGAAGGCGAGGTTCATTTCGGCGTTTATCTTGAAAACAAGAAATTGATTTTCAGCGTGATAGACAGCGGTATCGGCATTCCTGAAGACAAGATTGAAGAGATGTTCAAGCCGTTCAGCCGGGCGGAGAACAACACCGGACTCGCCGAAGGCAACGGGTTCGGCCTGTACGTCGTGAAAGGTCTCCTCGACCTGCTCGGAGGCAAAATCAAAATGATGTCAAAAGTCGGAGAAGGCACACACACCGAAATCACCATACCTATCAAACTCGTGGAAAAGGTTGAAAATAAGGAAGTTAAAAAACATAATGAACCCAAGTCGGAGCCTGGCAGAAACCTCAACATCCTTCTTGTTGACGATGACAACAGCCTTCTGACCGTTGCAAGTGCCATGTTAGCCAAACTCGGACAGAAATCGGATTTCTGCCGTTCTTCGGTGGAGTTCAGCAAATACCTTGACATCATAAACAACTTCGACATCGTCATCACCGACAGGGAGATGGGGACATTTTCCGGCATCGATGTCCTGCATTCGATAAAAAGCATCAAGCCTGAGATGCAAGTCATCATCATGACGGCACGCGACGAATACGGACAACACGCCGCCACGTCGGAAGGATTCGACGGTTATCTGAAGAAACCATTCCGCATCAAAGACTTAGCGGAGCTTCTGCACTTAAATTGGAACGAAGAATACGCAAGAAGATGCTCATTCTCAGACGATTTCCCTGGTTTGTGCACGATGTTCGACAACGATGAAGAAGCGATAAAAGAAATCCTTGACGCCTTTGTCAAGTCAACATCCGACAACCTTGTCACCCTCAACGACGCGATAAACGAACACGACTTCGCGAAGGCGCAATCCGTATGCCATAAGATGAAGCCGATGTTCATCCAGCTCGAGCAAAAATCAGCCGATTATCTGACAATCATGGACGGATGCAGAGGTCAGGAATCTGCGTCATTCCCCGACTGGGAAGAAAAAGGCGTCGGTTTCATGGAAGAAACCGACACCCTTATGAATCTTTTGTCAGAAAAATACGATATTTCAGACTAAAATGACTTTTTGTTATTCAGCTGCAAAATTCCATTCGCAGACTACGATGCTGCCACCGCCGACATCCTTTCTGACCCATTGGTAACTGAAATATTTCCCCGCCGGAATGAAAGCCTTTATTTCATCTTCATTCAACTTGCTCACACTGTTTTCAAAGTCAGCCTTCGCCTTGTTGTCAGCCTGTTCATAGCTGTCGGAGACGCTGTTTTTACTTGAAGATTCAATCGTTCTCGTCTCACCAATCTTCGCAACTCTATGATTAACAAGATAGTCATTGAAATTATTAATTTCATTAGAACTCAAGTTATTGTCACCCACTGCCGCAGTGTAAACAACCTGAAGATCGAAAGATTCCTTGCAGGAACTCATAACACCTGCTAATGCGAGAAACATCACCGCACATGTCATAATTTTCAAGAACTGTTTCATTTCAATAAATTTAAACGTTTAATAAAGATTTTATTTCGAGCTGCAAAAATACACAATTTTTCGTTCAGCAGACAAAACTTTCAAAAAAAAGGTGTCGGTTTCTGAAGCCGACACCCTTATGAACCTTTTGTCAGAAAAATACGATATTTCAGACTAAATTATTATAACACGACCTGATCGCAATCCACACTGAACTCAATCTTGTTGCCGTTTTTGTCTGTCGCAGTTCCAGACGAGGCGAACTTGTAGAACATGCCGTTTTTCGAGATGGTGCATGATGTTCCGGTTGCGTAATACCTTACTTCATCGCAAACCACATAACCGATATTCATCTCGCCATCTACATCGAAATTTCCTTCCGGCACGACACCTTCCTGTTCAACGCCTAAAATCCTTATCGCATATCGTGTTTTTTCAGAATGCAACGTTATGAAAGCAGAGAGAGATCCATCGAATATTGGGAAAGATATTGATGCACCTGTCACATTATTTTCAGTTCCGTTTACAGTAATCTTTCCATACACAGGAGGCACCGGTATCGCAGGACACTCCCACTCCCCTATCTTAACCACATTGCCAGCGCCATCTGTTCTATGCCAGACGTATGAAAAATAATCGCCGACCTTTAATTTTGGTTGGATTTCTTCCACCTTAAGATTGCGTATCGAATTTGCAAAATCAGCCTTTGCCATTTCATCCGCCTGTCTCAAGCAGTCATCCTCGCTGTCTGTACTCGTCACATTGTAAATCTTATATTGGCCGATGCTCATGGCACCCTTTTCCGCCAAATAATCTTTAATGATCTTAAATTCAGATTGGCTAAGTTCGTAATTGCCCCAGCCAGCAGTGTAAATAACCTGTGTCTTGTAGTCTTTCTTGCATGAGCTCATCATGCTGGCCATCGCGAGAATCAGCATCGCGCAAGCCACAATTTTAAAAAACCTTTTCATCTTTTTCAATTATTAAATTATTATTTCAGCGACTTAAAAGTTGGCAGCAGACAAATCACTCAACCGTCTCGCTCTTTCTTCCGCTTCTCTTTCTCTCGATTTCATCAAGGATGATTTTTCTCAAGCGGAGGCTCTTCGGCGTGACTTCGAGATATTCGTCATCGCGGATATATTCCATGTATTCTTCAAGCGACATCCTTACTGGCGGAATGAGGACGATTTTATCGTCAGAGCCTGAAGCACGGACGTTGGTAAGATGCTTTGTCTTGTTGATATTCAACACGATATCGTTTGAACGTGTATTCTCTCCGATGACTTCGCCCATATAGACATCTTCGTTCGGCAGCACGAAGAACTTGCCGCGGTCCTGAAGTTTCCACAGTGCGTAAGGCACCGCCGAGCCAGTCTCCATCGCGATGAGCGCACCGACGTCACGGAATTCCATATCACCCTTCCAAGGCTCGTAATCTTTGAAACGATGCGACATCACCGCCTCGCCTTCCGTCGCAGTAAGCATCGCGCTCCTCAAGCCGATGAGTCCTCTCGCCGGGATGTTGAACTCAAGGTTCATGCGGTCGCCCTTTGGTGACATATTTGTCATCTCGCCTTTATGCTGTGACGCGAGCTCGATGACGCGGCCCGCGAAATCCTCAGGGACCTGCACGTTCATAACCTCGACAGGTTCACATTTTTTCCCGTCAACCTCTTTCAAAATAACCTTCGGCTGACCAATCTGGAACTCATAACCTTCGCGGCGCATCGTCTCTACCAAGATGCTGAGGTGAAGGATGCCGCGGCCATAGACCATCAACGAATCCGGTGAATCGGTGTCCTCAACCCTCAATGCGAGGTTTTTCTCCGTCTCCTTATAAAGACGTTCGCGCAGGTGACGTGACGTTACATATTTGCCATCCTTGCCGAAGAACGGAGAGTTGTTGATTGTGAACAACATACTCATTGTGGGTTCATCAACATGGATTGGAGGAAGTGCCTCCGGGTTCTCGAAGTCGGCGACGGTATCACCGATTTCAAAGTTTTCGAGACCCATGATGGCAACGATGTCGCCAGCCATCACCGGCTTCTTGGTACGTTCCTTTCCGAGGCCTTCGAAAGTATAAAGTTCCTTAATCTGGTTCTTCTCAATTGTGCCGTCGCGTTTTACGAGTGAGACGTTCATACCGGCCTGAAGCGTACCGCGTTTCAGGCGACCGACAGCGATACGACCGACGTAAGAGCTGTAGTCCAATGAGGTGATGAGCATCTGAGGAGTGCCTTCCTCGTATTTCGCCTCAGGAATCGTATTGATAATAGTATCAAGGAGATACGACACATCACTTGTAACATGTGTCCAGTGATCTGACATCCAGCCTTGCTTTGAAGAGCCATATACCGTCGGGAAATCGAGCTGATCGTCATTGGCACCGAGGTTATACATGAGGTCGAAAACGGCTTCCTGTGTCTCCTCCGGCGTGCAGTTCGGCTTGTCAACTTTATTAACCACAACAATAGGTTTCAGTCCGAGTTGGATGGCTTTTTCGAGTACGAAACGGGTCTGCGGCATCGGTCCTTCAAAGGCATCAACGAGCAAAATGACACCGTCGGCCATATTAAGCACACGCTCAACCTCGCCGCCGAAATCGCTGTGGCCAGGAGTGTCGATGATATTGATTTTCACGTCTTTATAACGCACCGACACATTCTTCGAAAGGATAGTGATACCTCGTTCACGCTCAAGATCGTTGTTATCCAGAATCAAATCTCCTCCATTATCCTTGTCGTCCCTGAATAATTTTGACTGGTAAAGGATACGGTCCACCAACGTCGTCTTTCCGTGGTCAACGTGAGCGATAATCGCAACATTTCTAATACTTGTCATTTCTTTAATTTTAGTTGATTTACAACGAGTTATCATCATTTTCTGACATACAGAAACTTTATCAGAAAATCGGCTGCAAAAATAGGAAAAAATTCGACAGGAAAGAATAGGATTCCCATATTTTTTTAAAGTGATTGATTGCAAAATTTTCTCCAAACAACCGAACGGATTTTCTTC
>JAUNNU010000058.1 GCA_030537295.1 Bacteroidia bacterium | reverse complement strand
CCCAATCAAAAATCCGCCAAGTTCCCAATTAAAAAATTTTTATTGTTGATTATTAAGAAATTATTTGTATTTTTGCAACCTGAAAAAATAACAAAAAAATGACTGAATATTTACCAAGAGTAGCCGAGGCTTTGTTGGCCGACAAACTTGGTGCGATGGGAGCTGTGTTGATAGAAGGCCCAAAGTTTTGCGGAAAGACCACAATGGCTTCAAAACACGCAAAAAGCATTCTTTTCATGGCTGACCCGGAGACGAAAGACCAGAATCTTGCCGTTGCTCATGCCAATATCTCAAGGCTTCTGCAAGGCGATACGCCGCGGTTGATTGATGAGTGGCAGTTGGTTCCGCAGTTCTGGGACGCAGTCAGAAATGAGGTTGACAAAAGGAATGATGACGGACAGTTCATGCTGACAGGCTCGGCCGTGCCGCCAAATCTTGAAGAAATCTTCCATTCGGGAACCGGACGTATTTCAAGACTAAAACTTCGGACAATGAGTCTGTGGGAGTCGGGCGATTCCACCGGTGATGTCAGTCTTTCAGAACTTTTTGATAAGCAAATAGTTGACGGCGCAAGTGACATCGGCATTGACAGATTGGCATTTCTGACATGCCGTGGCGGATGGCCGAAGGCTGTCCTGAAAAAAAGTGAGAAGGTTTCTTTGATGCAGGCTGTCGAATATTATGATGCGGTGACGAATATCGACATCTCACGTGTTGACGAGGTGGAACGGAACAGCGAGTTGACCAGACGGCTGATGCGGTCGTACGCAAGGAACCAAGGCTCACAGGCCACCGTCGGCACAATCTTGGCCGACATAGCATCCAACGAGAGTAACAATCTGAGTGACAACACGATATATTCGTATTTGAATGCTTTGAGGAAGATTTTTGTCATCGAAGACTCTGCGGCGTGGAATCCGAACCTGCGCAGCAAATCGGCGATACGCACTTCCGACACGAGGTATTTCATTGATCCGTCTATCGCGACGGCGGCTCTCGGCATGGGACCGAATGACCTGCTGAACGATTTGAAGACGTTCGGGCTTTTCTTTGAGACATTATGCGTCAGAGATTTACGTGTTTACGCCGATGCGCTCGGCGGACAGGTTTACCATTATCGTGACAAAAACGGCCTTGAATGCGATGCCGTCATACATCTGCGAAACGGTTCTTACGGCCTCGTCGAAGTCAAACTCGGCGGTTCGGTTCTCATCGAAGAAGGTGCCGCTGCGCTGAAGAAACTCGCCTCCAAAATCGACACCACAAAGATGAAGTCCGCATCGTTCATGATGGTCCTGACCGGCATCGGCGACTATGCATATCTCCGCAAAGACGGCGTGATTGTGGTTCCGGTGGGAAGCCTGAAGCCGTAGGAAAATCAATAGTGCATGAGTGATTTTTCAGTTGCTCGCTGGATTGTAAAAACGACCCGGAATTTTGTATTCAAAATCCCCGGAAAATTTAATTTTAAAACGGAAATTCCAACTCCGAGAAAAAGTGTATCTTTGCAAAATCAAATTTGGAAAATGGATGCAAAAGTTAAAGAAATAATCTGTGAGTATTTCAAGACGAAACCTGTTGAGAAAGCATGGGTCTTCGGCTCGTTTTCGCGCGGCGAGGAACGCCCCGATAGCGATGTTGACATTTTGATTACATTGGTTCCCGGAACAAGGATGGGACTTTCGTTTATTGCCATGATATGCGATTTGGAAAATCTTCTGAAACGCCCGGTTGACTTGGTGATTGACGGTGACCTTTATCCTTTTGCTGTCGAAAGTGCTAATCATGATAAAATTTTGATATATGAGAGAGCCGCTTAGAGATAAGAATCGTTTGGAGCATATAATTCAAGCAATTGAGAAAATTGAAGAATACACCAAAGATATTACCAAGGAACAACTGGTGGCTGATCCAATGCGGCTTCACGCTACAACATATAATGTTCAAATTGTCGGAGAGGCGACTTATAAATTAACACCAGAATTTAAAAAAAGTCATTCGGAAGTTCAATGGAATTTGATTGAAAAAATGCGTCACATTCTTGTCCATGATTATTATCAAATTAATAAGAACGTTCTTTGGCAGGTGATTACTGAAGATTTGCCGGCTCTTAAAATCCAAGTTAATGATTATCTGAAAGAAATGTAATTGTATGTCAATAAAAGTCACTCACGTAACGAAAAAATACGACTCGCAGCTCGCGCTGAACGACGTCAACCTGAATATTGAAAAAGGCCGTATCGTCGGTCTCCTCGGCCCGAACGGAGCCGGGAAATCCACGCTGATGAAGATAATAACATGCTTCATCCCGCCAACCGAAGGCACTGTCACCGTCGAAGGATACGACATCCTCGACGACCCGATGGAGGTACGCCGCTGTGTCGGCTACTTGCCGGAACATAACCCGCTTTACTTGGATATGTACGTCCGCGAATATCTTGAGTTTGTCGCTGGCATTCATCACATTACGGGCAACGAAGCCAGGAAACGTATCGACGAGATGATAGAGAAGACAGGCCTCACCGTAGAGATGCGCAAGAAAATCGGTGCGTTGTCGAAAGGCTACCGTCAGCGTGTCGGCCTCGCTCAGGCGATGATGCATAACCCGTCAGTCCTCATCCTCGACGAGCCGACTTCGGGCCTCGATCCGAACCAACTCGTTGAAATCCGCGCACTTATCACCGACCTCGGAAAGGAAAAGACAGTACTACTTTCAACTCATATCATGCAGGAGGTGGAGGCGATGTGCCCCGAAATCATCATTATTAATAAAGGTGTGGTCGTGGCGAACGATAAAATCGAAAACATCAAGATGAACGTGATGCACCGCGCCGACGCCAGCATAGAGGAATGCTTCCAGGCTCTCACGCTGAAGTGATTGCGGGTTTCGCCGATTTGACGCTGATAATAATTGAAAACATTCGTTTAATCTGCGTCATCTGCAAGAAAAAATATTTCCGCAAAAATCACCTCTCAGTGTGAAATTTGTTGTATCTTTGCGGCAAATAAAAATGTGGCTTAAGTCGCCTTGGCTTTTTGAACCCTACCTTGTAGTTTGAAAAGAAGCATAATAAGGATGATTGTAGGAGTCATTTAGGATTGAGGCAGTCCTACCACTTTTTATTTTTGCTCCAAAGTAATTCTTTCCTCTCGATTTCTTTTGTGCGTCTCGGCTGGGCGGTTCTGACTTCCCAAATATCACCGTTCAGACTCAAACTGATTGCCGCCGTGTCGTGTATCTCATCTCTGTAAATTACAAGAAGCAGGGAATCTCCGCTGCCTTTCCTTATTTGTGTGAAATTTGTCGCGATAAGTTTTACATAGTCTAAAGCATTGATTCCCAATGATTCCGATTCTGTTTTGTGATAATTAGAGATATGTTTCAGGTAATTGCCGGAGATGTAAATGTCGGCGCATTTTCTTTTTATTGCTTTCGCAATTGTCATTTTCAAACGCCCCACTTTGATTTGAGGTTGAATGTTTCTATCAGCATCCATAAAAAATAATCTAAATGTCAAACAATAGCGCAAAAGTACATAATTTCTTTTAAAATTCGCGAAATCTGCAAGAAAAAATATTTCTGCGGGAAAAGTTCTCTGTTCGGAAATTTGTTGTATCTTTGCAGCCGAAATTTTCGTGGAAAGATTTGATTGATTGCAACCACAAGAAAAAATGCTAAAACAGTTTCTTTTTTACAATCACAAATACTCCATATTTATTAATCCGTTGAAGTTAAAAACTCTATAACTTTTTGACTTTCAACTTTATACTAAAATATTATGGGTTATTACTTCACTTCAGAATCAGTATCAGAAGGCCATCCCGACAAGGTGGCCGACCAGATTTCGGATGCCGTCCTTGACGAGATGCTCCGTCAGGACCCGGAATCGAAAGTCGCCTGCGAGACATTGGTGACGACGGGTTTGACAGTCGTGGCAGGCGAAGTCAAGACAGATGCCTACGTTGACATTCAGGACACTGCGCGCCGCGTCATAGAAAAAATCGGTTACACAAAGGCTGAATATCAGTTCGACAGCAAATCGTGCGGCGTGTTGTCGGCCATCCACGGGCAGTCGCAGGACATCAACCGCGGTGTCGAACGCCAGAGTCTTGAAGACCAAGGCGCTGGCGACCAGGGCATGATGTTCGGCTACGCATGTAAGGAAACTCCTGATTACATGCCACTTACGATTGTTCTTTCTCACATGCTCCTGATGGAACTCGCGAAGATCCGTCGCGAAGGCCGTCAGATGAAGTATCTCCGTCCCGATGCGAAATCACAGGTGACGGTGGAATATGCTTCTGGCTGGAAACCGCTCCGTATCGACACAATCGTCATCTCGACGCAGCACGACGAGTTCATGGACGACGATGCCGCCATGATTCAGAAAATCGAACATGACGTGCGCACTATTCTCCTTCCGAGGGTGAAAAGGCTTCTGCCACAGAAGGTCAGGAATCTCTTCAAGGCCGACATGAAGCTCTTCGTCAACCCGACGGGCAAGTTCGTCATCGGCGGGCCTCACGGCGACACCGGCCTCACGGGACGTAAGATCATCGTTGACACTTACGGCGGTCGCGGCGCACATGGCGGCGGTGCTTTCTCAGGGAAAGACTCGTCGAAAGTTGACCGCTCGGCGGCATACGCTGCACGTCATATCGCCAAAAATATTGTGGCGGCCGGCATCTGCGATGAGGCTCTCGTTCAGATTGCATACGCAATAGGCGTGGCGCAACCTGTTGGTTTCTACGTGAATACGTACGGAACGGCGCATGTAAAAGACGCAAATGGCAAGAAGATGGCTGATGCTGAAATCGCCGAGAGACTCAGGACATTGTTCGACCTCCGCCCTTACGCCATCGTGAAACGCTTCGGCCTCAAGAACCCGATTTTCGAAGCGACTGCATCATACGGACACTTCGGCCGCGACCCGTTCACTGAAAAGGTGGAAGTCGGTTATAAAGATGAAAACACGTTCGTCGAAAACGGCAGGAACTACAAGAATGTCGAGTTCTTCGCATGGGAGAAGACCGATATGGTGGAAAAGATTCAAAAAATGTTTGGCTTTTAGTTTTTCGACATTGGTAGTCGGTTTGAACAATTGTTTGATTTTGAATTATTTGTGAATTTTAAAGCGGCTGTTAGTAAATAGCAGCTGCTTTTTTTGCAAATAATTACCAATATTTAATAATTATTAGTATTTTTGCGCCGAAAAATTTTATGGATATGAAAACGACATCTGTTGCATTGGGCAGCTATTTTGATGACTTCATCGCTTCTACCATTAAAACCGGAAGGTATAACAACGCAAGTGAGGTGGTGCGTGCCGGGTTGCGTCTTCTTGAAGAGAGAGAACAAAAAGTGGCACAGTTGAAAAACGCCATACACGAAGGACTCGAAAGCGGACGAAACAATGATTTTGACCCTGAAACCAATTTGAACCAATTAAAAGCCAAACACTATGAAAAAATATCATGAGAGAATGGATATTAGTTCAAAATTCAGTTAGAATTTTTACAAAATGACATATATATTGCGGAAATTTTTCACTATCTCAGCGTAACCCTCGTGACCCCCGCGCCGCCGGTCTCAAGGCTCGCGTCGTTGAAACACTGCACGCAATTTTGATGGCTCAGATATTCCCTGATCATCTTTCGTAAAATACCGTTCCCTTTTCCGTGAAGGATACTTACATCTTTGATGCTCAATAAATTGGCATCGTCAATGTATTTCGCCACGTTGTCAACGGCTTCCTCGCCGCGCTGTCCGCGGACGTCAAGGGTGAGGTTGAACTTCTCGGCTTTCTCGCTGATGTCGTTCATGATGTTTTTCTTCAGGAATGACGGGTTGTGCGTCGCCTTCCGCGCTGTCGCCCTGCTGATTTTCCGCAGCTTGTCAACAGTGGTGCGCAGCCTCACATCGCCGAATTGAACCGTGACATCGGTGTCTGTCATCGCCAAAAGCTCGCCGACAACCTCCAACTCATTGATACACACCATGTCGCCGACTTTTAAGTCTTCTTTTTCTGTTTCTTTTTCTTCGACTTTCAGTTTCTTGGCGATCTCTTTTGCGTCGTTTTCGAGGTTCTGCTTCATGTTCTTGAGGTCTTCGCGAAGCTCTTTGGTGCGTGCCTTTTCCGCCTGCGCCTCCTTAATCTCGCGAATCGTGTTCTCAATCTTCGCATTCGCCTTGTCGATGAGCGACTGCGCCTCTTTGTTGGCTTCCTTCAAAAGTTGGTTTTTCCTTTTCTCGATGTCGGAAAGATGTCCTTTGTATTTCGTAACTACTTCATCAAGAAGCTTTTCCGCAACGCCAAGTTCGTATTGTTTCTTCCTGACCTCTTTCTTCTCGACCTCAAGTTGCTGAAGTTGTTTTTCAAAATCGAGATGTTCCTTGCCGGAGATTTCCGCCGCGCTGTCTAAGATTTCTTTCGGGAAACCGATGTTTTGGGCGATTTCAAATGCAAACGAGCTGCCCGGTTTGCCGATCATCATCATGTAAAGCGGCTGCAAAAATCGTGTGTCGAACAACATCGCGCCGTTCACGATTCCGGGGTTGTTGTCGGCGAGGAGTTTCAGGTTCGCATAGTGTGTCGTCACAACGCCGAAGGATTTTTTTTCGTTCATTTTCAGCAAGATGGCTTCCGCGATGGCACCGCCGAGCTGCGGCTCCGTGCCTGTCCCGAACTCATCAATCAGAAACAAGGTGCGTTCGTTGCCATGCTGGAGCAGATTCTTCATGTTGAGAAGATGCGAACTGTACGTACTCAAATCATTTTCGAGCGATTGCTCGTCGCCGATGTCAATGAACATGTCGTGGAAGACACCGCATTTCGAATCGATTTTCATCGGGACGGCAAGCCCGCATTGAAGCATATATTGGACAAGTCCTATCGTCTTGAGACACACCGACTTACCTCCGGCATTAGGTCCGGAGATGACCAAAATTCTTGAATTATCATCGAGTTTCAAGTCCAATGGCGTGATATGTTTGCCCTGCGATTTGAGTTTCTGCTCAAGCAACGGATGCCGTGCCTCACGCCACTCAAACATCGGAGTGTCAACGACTTCCGGGATGATGCAGCTGTATTCGTGGCAGAGCAACGTTTTCGCACGGATGAAGTCGATGAGGCCGAGCAGTCGCCATGCCTGGATTAAGTTCGGAATCTGCGGCCTCAAAATCTTCGTGAAGGCAAGCAGAATTTTGTTTATCTCACGGCGTTCGGCATATTCCAACTCCCTGATTTCGTTGTTGGTATCGAAGATTTCGGCTGGCTCGATGTAAACTGTCTGACCTGTCGCCGACTCGTCGTGGATGAAACCGCGGAGCGACCGTTTGTCGGCGGCTCTCACCGGAATCACGAGGCGTCCGTCGCGGATTGTCATCTCGGCGGTGCTGTCGGTCCAGCCGGCGTTCTTCGCGTCGTTGAGGATTTTGTGCATCCTGTGGTCGATGGAACTTTGTTTGCGGCGCATGTCACGGCGGATCTCCATCAGGTCGGATGAGGCGTTGTCGGGAATCTCGCCCTTATCGTCGATGATGCGATTTATCTCTGTAAAGATATGATTGTCAATGGAGATGCCTTCCGCCAAGGCTTTCAGATGCGGCACTTTATTGGACGATTCCGAGTTGAAAAACTTGAAAACATAAAACAAAGCCGAGAGTGTCGGTTTCAGCGTAAAGATGTTTTCGAGGCTTATGACGGTGCCGTCGATGGCGAGATGCTTGAACTCTTCGCGCAGGTCGTTGTAGTCGCGGACCGGAAACGGGATACCGTCGCGGAGCAAAACCTCGAAATCCTCAATCAGTTTCAGCCACGTCTCAATCTCGTCGATGTCGGTCATGAACTTCATCTTGCCGACACGCTCCTTGCCCATCTCGCTGATACACAAATCGTTGAGCTTCTCTCTAACGGCTCTGAAGCCTATCTTGTTTTCAAAATCATTCGGATAAATCACGATAAAAATTTTAGGCTGCAAAAATAAATAATTTTTACTAATTTTGCGGCATAAATAATTGATAATAACAATCATAAAAATATCTGAAATGGGAAATTTTGATGCGAAAAAAGTGAAGGACGCAGTCGTGCAATGGATTCGCGACTGGTTTGAGCAAAACGGTCCGGGCTGCACCGCGGTTCTCGGTGTCTCCGGCGGTAAGGACAGCAGCGTCGTCGCCGCCTTGTGCGCGGAAGCCCTTGGCGTTGAACGGGTTATAGGCGTGACGATGCCAAACGGCGTTCAGCCTGACATCGACGACAGCATGAAACTCATCAATCATCTCGGAATCAAACATGTTTGCATTAATATAAAAGGTGCTTACGATGCGATGCTTGACGAGGTGACGAAACAACTTGGAACTATTGATAAAAACGTTGAACGTCAGACTGTTACGAATCTTCCGCCAAGGTTGAGGATGACGGCGGTATATGCCGTCTCGCAGTCGGTGAACGGTCGCGTGGCGAACACCTGCAACCTCTCTGAAGACTGGGTCGGCTATTCGACGCGTTACGGCGACGCCGCCGGCGATTTCGCCCCTCTCGGCGGACTCACCGTGCAGGAAGTCAAGGCGATAGGACACGAACTCGGACTGCCTCGCGAACTCGTTGAGAAAGCACCGTCCGACGGCCTTTGCGGGAAAACCGATGAGGACAACCTCGGTTTTACTTACGCCGTCCTCGACAGATATATCCGCACCGGCGTTTGCGATGACCTGAAAACCAAAGAGTTAATCGACAGAAAACACAAAATGAACCTGTTCAAGCTGCTGCCGATTCCTAAGTTTGAATTGTAGATTACTGTTTAATTGTCTCGCGGATTTCACTGATTTAAAGCGGATTTTAATTGTATCTGCTTTAGGTCTGCGGAATCTGCGAGATTTTTTTATTTAATCTGCAATATTTTGCAAATAGCAGTCGTCTAATGTGCGAAATCGAAAGAATTCTGAAGATTTGTAATAAAAATATTGTTAAATAAATTTTAAATTATCATGAATACATTGTTAATCAATTTGTTAAGTATTGCTAAACTTTATGGTAGTGACATTACGGGCATAGTTTTTTTCATTGGAATTTTTGGCGCTGCAATTATTGAAATAATTTACGAGTCAAATAGAAAAAAACACAAGATTGACAAACAGGCTGAAATTTTGCACGAAGCCATTCAAAAGGGCGGAACGGAAAATATCAATGTTTCTGAAATTGTAGAGGCTTTCAATGACAAGAAGAAAACTTTGAAACTCACAATCATCAAGAATCTGAAGGCAGGACTTATTTGCTCGCTTATTGGACTTTGTCTGATTGTTGTCGCACTATTGGCAATTACTGGTAATAAGTTGAGAAATGTCATGTATGTGAGTGGTGGTATTCTGGTCGCTGTCGGAATTACTTTTATCATAATGTTCTTTATATCAAAGAGTTATCTTGCAAAAGAAATCGAAGCCGAAGAGAGAAAGCTGACCGGGAAATAATGTCAAAGGATCAATTCATATCGTACCTTGAAAGCAATCAGGAATCGTTGCGGCGGTTTCTGATTGTGCTTTGCCATGGTGACAAAATGACTGCCGACGACATAGCGCAGGATGCAATGCTCAAGGCATGGATGAAAATTTCTTCGTTTGACGAAAAATCGAAGTTCTCTACTTGGATTTTCAAAATCGCATATAACACATACCTCGATTTTCAGAAATCATCTTGGCGGAAAAATAATGAAAGTTTAGATGAAAATATTGATAATGAAAACTTTATATCTGAATATTCAGCTGATGAGACATTTTTGAATGACAAACTTTATGTAGCAATTGACAAACTTCCGATAGGGGAAAGGTCTGCGGTTTTGCTGTATTATCTTGAAGAAAAACCGATCAAGGAGATTTCAAAAATTCTTGAGATGCCGCAAAGCACGATAATGTCGCATCTTTTCAGAGCAAGGAAACATCTGAAATCGTTGTTGAAAAACAACAGACTGTGACGGGACATCGGTCGGACAAAATCAATTTATAAAAAATGTAAAATGTTGAAAATGTGTAAATTAGATAAAGAGATAACCGGACATCTGACGGACATCGCACCGAAAATCAAAGATGGCGATGTTTTTATGAAGGATGTGAAAAGACAACTCGATTTGCTGCCAGAACCGAGCAAGGCTGAGCTGGCTTTGGGCTTGTGGGAGAAAATGTTGCGTAAAGAATACAGACTCAGTTCGTTTTTAAGTTTTACTCTGACAGGTGCTGGATTTGTAGTGTTCGGCGGAATTTGTTTCTTGAATTTCGGGGCGATTGTATCGTTTATTTCAATGCTCATTTCAAAATTTTAAATTTCCTTCAATTTGTGCAGGGAAAACCGCGGATTTTATTAATTTTGCGAAAAATTATCCGCAAAACAATCCGCATTAAATCTGCGTGGTTTGCGGGAAACATCAAATTATCATGATTCGTTTTGAAGTTTGCACAAATAGTTGTCAGTCAGTGCGTAACGCAATGGAAGGCGGTGCGCAGTGCGCCGAGCTTTGCGAGGCGCTCGAAGTCGGCGGCGTCACCCCGTCATACGGCACTTTGCTAAAGGTGTCGAAAATTGTCGAGAAATCAAAAAACTTTGACGTCCGCGTCTTGATTCGTTGCCGTCCGGGAAACTATATCTATAATGATGATGAAATCGACACGATGTGCGAAGATATAAAAATGACTAAAAGTCTTGGTTATGAAGGTGTTGTCATCGGCGCACTCAATGAAAACGGCGAGCTTGACGTTCCGGCGATAAAGAAGATGATGGCGGCGGGCGAAGGCATGAAATTCACTTTCCACCGCGCCATCGACGCTTGTGAAAACCCTGTGAAAGCAATGGAAACATTGATAGAACTCGGTTTCGACAAAGTCCTGACATCCGGCGGGAAACCGAATGCTTTGGCCGGAATAGAAATGATAGCTGAGTTCCGGAAACGTTTCGGCGAAAAAATCAATATCATGGCTGGCGGCGGCGTTAACCTTAACAATATCAAAGAGATACTTTCAAAAACCGGTGTCAGAAACTGTCACGCTTCCCTTACAACGGTCGTGGAGAATTACCACGCTGAACTATATCCGAATCAAGTTGACAACACCGGTGCCGGAATGACGTGGAAAGTTTCCAACTTGCAGAAAATCAAAGAGTTTGTTGAACTTATAAAAGATTGAACATGAAAAATCTCTCTAAAATATTTGTTGTTGCATTGACATTGCTGATGATGTCGTGCGTGAAGTTCTCAAACACCGTAACTCAAAGTCTTAACGAAGGCTGGAACTTGAAGACTGACACGTTAAACATTGATTTACAAGTAGATGTGCCATCGGTGGTGCAGACAGACTTGTTTGAATCGTGTCTCATTCCGCATCCGTATCTCGGGAAAGTCGAGCAGGATTTACAGTGGATTCCACAACGCAATTGGGATTATTCGTTGAATTTCAATGTCGATGAAAAAGTTTTTGGAAAAGACAACATCGACCTCGTATTCAACGGCCTTGACACCTACGCCGACGTGTGGCTCAACGGCGAGAAAATCTTGCATTCCGACAACATGTTTAAACAGTATTCCAAAAGTGTAAAAAATCTTCTCAAAAAGAAAGATAATGAACTCAAAGTCCGTTTCTATCCTTTTGATAAAGAACGCGATAGCTTGATTGTAACGTATCCGCTACGTTTCCCGGAGAAGTACGCTGTGATGCGTAAATGCGGCTATCAGAACGGCTGGGACTGGGCACCGCGTTATCTTAACATCGGCATCTGGAAAGATGTCTCGCTTCAGGCCTGGTCGAACATGAAAATCGTCTCGGCTTCCGTTTTGACGGAACACATTGATGAAAATCAAGCACATATAAAACTTCGTGCGATGGTGAAGAGCGACAGGGAAAGTGTGATTTCATTGACACTTAAAACTGAAAGTCAAAGTTTCAAAACACCCGAAATGCCTTTGAAAGTCGGGGAAAATGTTTTCGAATATTGTTTTAATCTGGATGAACCGAAATTGTGGTGGCCAAATGAAATGGGTGAACAGAATCTGACGACTTTTGAGGTTTCTTTGAACGACGTGAATGAAAAATCCAATATAAACTCTGTCATTGTGAAAACAGGCATCCGCAAGGTCGAGCTGATTCAGGAACCTGATAGCATCGGTGCTTCGATGTTTTTCAGAATAAACGGAAAAGACGTTTTCGCGAAGGGTGCGAACTACATTCCCGAGGAGATGATGGAGTCGTGGATGACTAAAGAAAAGACAATCAAGCTGTTGGCGGAATGCAAAGACTCGCATTTCAACATGTTGCGCGTCTGGGGCGGCGGCATCTATCCTCCTGATTTCTTCTTCGACGCCTGCGACAGCCTCGGCATAATGGTTTGGGAAGACTTCATGTACGCCGGCTCGACCTATCCTTATTCTGATGAGTTTCTGAACAACGCAAAAGAAGAAGCGATTCAGCAAGTGGTTCATTATCAGAATCATCCGTCGCTTGTGATGTGGTGCGGAAACAATGAGGTCAGCAATGGCTACTACGATTGGGGCTGGCAGTCCTCGATGAACTGGAGCGATGAAGACTATCTCGAAATGCGTCACGGAATGGATACTTTGTTTGAGGATATCTTAGGACAAGTTGTTGATTATTATGATGGTACAATCCCGTACTTCCCAAGTTCCCCGAAATACGGATGGGGTCATCAGCAGAGCCTGACCGAAGGCGACAGTCATTATTGGGGCGTGTGGTGGGGCGAATATCCTTACGAGGTCTATCTCGAAAAGGTGGCGCGTTTCAACAGCGAATACGGCTATCAGGCCTATCCGAGCCTATCGACTTTGAAAAAGGTTTCGCCTGAACTTGACTGGAATGTCCTCGACGCACATCAGAAACATGCAAGAGGTAAATATTTGATTGACAAACATATAGCGAAATATATTTCTAACGACACGTGTCCGGCAACTGATGATAATATGGCGCGTCTTGTATATGAAAGCCAGCTTTCGCAGGCGTGGGGGATGGGCTTGGCAATTGAGGCGCATCGTGCGGCGAAGCCGGTCTGCATGGGGACGCTTTATTGGCAACTCAACGATGCCTGGCCTGTAACAAGCTGGTCGTCAATAGATTACTACGGGAATAAGAAAGCACTTCATTGGAAATTGAAAGATCTGTACGCACCTATATTAATAGGTGTACTTCCGACCGTCGATGGCAACTTCACGGTTTATGTGAGTTCTGACTTGTATCGCGAAATCAACGGGAAATTGGTTTTGAACGTGAGGGATTTTTCCGGAAATATTGTCAAGACTTATTCTGAGAACATAATTATTCCTGAAAACGGCTGCATTCATCTCTCGCTTGACGTGAATGAGTTTGCTAAGGATTTTGATAAGACGTCGGTTTATATCGATATGCAACTTGTTGAAAATGAAAATGTTATTTCCGAAAGACTTCAATATCTTGCATATCCGAAAGATTTGAAACTTGAGAAAGTTGAACTTTTTCCCGAAGTTAAAATTAAAGATGGAATCGCAACTTTGGAATTTACATCAAACACTTTGGTGAAAGACGTTTGCGTTGAAAGTTCTGACGAAAACGGAGTGTTCTCCGACAATTTCTTCGACCTCCAGCCGAATGAGAAAAAGGTTATTACTTTTACTACGACTGAAAAAAATCCGACATTCAAAGTGATGAATAAAAATGTTAATTAGCAGATAATCAATAAAATATACGAAATGCGGAAATGAACGTAAAACAGAAACCAACAAGTACTATTATTGCTGGAACTATGTTTCTGATATGCTTCCTCGTGGGAAGTAACAGTGTTGGCGACAAATTCCATATCGTAAGGTACATCGCAATTTCGCTGTGCTTGACGGCAATATTTTTGTATTATGTCTTCACAACAAAAAAGATTGTCGTTCCAAATACAAAATTATTTTATATAGCGTTGATATTCATATTTTTAAGTGGACTGTCAATGATTTGGGCGACAGATTTCGGAGAGGCGGTCTTTGCTTTTTCAAAATATATAATCACGTTCTTAACGGCATTGGTTTTCTACAACATGCTCCAGCATGACAAAATTGTGACAAAAAAGATGATTTGTTTTGCAAGTTGTGCTATTTTGGTTGTTTATTTGATTGTTACTTTTATCCAAATAATTAAAATTCAAGATAATAGCTTTGAGCAATTATATAATGTAACAGGAATGAGCGGACATAAAAACATGCTTTCGTTGATGTTTTTTGTCCTGTCGGCATATTCGCTTACCTCATTAACCGAACAGAAAAACAAAACATTCAGGATTTTGACGGTGGTTCTGTGTGCTATTGCATTGATAACCATCGTGTTTCTCAAATCACGAGCTGTGATGTTAAGTATGATTACTGCGGTGTTTTTCATCGGTCTGATGTTGCTTTTCAACAAAAGAAAATTTGATTTTTCTGCGAAAATTAAGTCAATAGTAGTTTGTATATTTGTCGTTGCATTGATGCTGTTTTTCACAGTAGGCCTTAGGGTGTTTTCAGAAAAATCTGTACCTCTGACTTCTCAAAAGAGCGAAATTGAATATAATATCTTTTCTACTTCGTCATTGTCGGAGAGATGCCTGTTGTGGGAAAAAACTTATAAAATCATTGATAATAAACCAATTATGGGTTGTGGAATCGGGAATTGGCAAATTGAATTTCCAAATTCAGGATTAAAAGGACTTTATCGGGCCGATGTCTGGAATGTCAATTTTACACGGCCACATAACGAATTTCTCGGCATCTTGTCGGAATGCGGATATGTGGTTTTTATTATATATTTGATTTTTATTTGTTCAATAGTTGTCTTCTCTTTTTTTTCAATATGTAGAACAAAAAATACTGACGATTTCATTTTCGGTGCGGTGACGTTGAGCGTTTTTGTCGGTTATTGTGTAAATTCTCATTTCGATTTCCCAACAACCAGAATCGAAGGCGTTGTGTGGCTTGGTGTCATGTTTGCAATTCTGTTTTGTAATATTACAAAAGAAAATGTTAAAATAAAGCAAATCAATAAGTTATGGAATTTTTTATTCCTTTCCCTGTCAATGTTTTTTGTGATGATTGGAATTGTGAGATTTGAAGGTGAGAAGATTGTTGTTGAGATTCAAAAAGCGAAAGACAGAGGCAATTGGAGGATGGTGGAAAAACTCGCTTCCGAGTCGATTTCGGTTTTTTACACTATCGATCCATCAGGAATGCCGATGCATTGGCATTTGGGAAAAAGTCAGAACTGTTTAGGTAATAAATTGGCAATCAATAATTTAAGAGAGGCTTACAAACATTCACCATATTGCAAGGAAAATCTGAATGATTTGGGATTGACAGAATATTTTTTAAATCATGATGTTGATAAAGCCGAGTTTTATTTGAAAGAAGCTGTTCGAATAAGCCCGAATTATCTTTATCCGAGCTTCAATCTTGCGAGTATTTATATCAATGAGAAAAGATATACTGAAGCGAAGGAGTTTATCGACCAGATTTATATGGATGAAAATAAGCGTGATGTTTTGATTGGCGACATCAAGTTTTTTGAGCCGAATAATATTGAAGCGACGCGAAAAGACATTGAAAATCAATATGAACAGGCTGCTCATATACGTGCGGAGATTGATTCGCTATTGAAGAAGTAAAGTTGCAGATGATAACCGTCCTTGCAAGGACGAATACTTTTTGCGAGCAGTCACATAAACTTTATCTGGCTATTTTATCTCTCAAATCCATCATAGGTTTCTCAAAATGTTTGTAAATAATCGTTGAAAATAAAACAACGGCAATCCAATAGATTGAATACCAAATAATTGCAGTTGGCTTGTCGTTTATTTTTATATTCGATGTGATGACCGACGAAACTAATGACAGATTGATCAAATACATAGAATAGGAAATCAAACTGATGTGTGTAACAACCTTTGTCAGATTCTTCGGTGCTGTTTTGATTGTCTCAAACCGAGGAAGAAGCAGAAAACATCCAATGCTTTGCAAGGAAATCTTGAAAATTATTGTTAATGAATCAGTCGGATTCCAATTGATATATGGCACGGCAAGGCAAATCGCAAGTCCAATGATAAAAGTTATGTTACGACTTTTATGCCAAAATGTTGGAAACCAATATTTTATGTATGCGCCAAGTAATCCAAATGCTATTCCATCGAGGTGATAGATTATGACCTTGTGAATTTTTACATCATACCAAAAACTGTTCCCGATTTCAAGTCTTGTGCCGAAAACAAATCTCATCAATATTGAAAAACAAAGATAAAAGATGATGTTCAAAAGAAAAATGTGCTTTTTCTCAATTTTACTTTTTCTGAAGGCTAAGTTAAATAAAATCAAGACAATAGGGAATGAAAGATAAAACCATTCTTCTATTGACAAACTCCATGACTCCCAGAAAAAGCCGTGAAAATCTGTCGTCAAATTTTGAACGAAGAAGAAAAATCTCCAGTTGAATTGGCTGAAATCCTCATGAATTATTCCAAAGTAAACGACGATAATATTCAAAATCAGAATTAGATAATAGTTGGGAAGCGTTCTGAACCAACGTCTTATCCAGAATTTCTTAACTTGTTTCAAGCCGAAAGTTTTCTCATTTATGAATGTTTTTAAAAGAATTGTCCCAATCAGAAAACCACTTAAAACGAAAAACAACTCAACGCCAGGTATTATCGGGAAACCTGGGTAATTTGGGAACACGTCCATCCAACCTGCGTGGACGATTACGACGTTTATTATGGCAATCGCCCTCATCAGGTCAAGGCCGAATACTCTTTTCGAATAATCTGTCTCTATTGATAGTGGGGATTTCATCACTGTAAAGTGTTGTTAATCCAATTTCAGCACCGCCAAGAACGCCGACTGCGGCACTTCCACGTTGCCGATTTGACGCATACGTTTCTTTCCTTCCTTCTGTTTTTCAAGAAGTTTGCGTTTACGCGAGATGTCGCCGCCGTAACATTTTGCGGTGACGTCTTTTCTCACCTGACGGACTGTCTCGCGGGCGATGATTTTTGCGCCGATGGCCGCCTGAATCGCGATGTCGAACTGCTGTCGCGGAATCAACTCCTTGAGTTTCTCGCACATGCGGCGTCCGAAAGAGTAGGCGTGG
>JAUNNU010000169.1 GCA_030537295.1 Bacteroidia bacterium | reverse complement strand
AAGTTTGAAAGTTTATAAAGTAGCTGGCCGTGGCTTGACTGGAAACTTCAACATAAAGGCTGGCGTTTCTTGTGATGCGCCAGCCTTTTATCTTAATCTTTAACAGTTGATTCTTAAATGCGTTAGGTTTATTTTCTTGAAACTGAATTACCAGTTGCCAGAGCCGAATGGTGAGGCGGAGCCGGTGCCGCTTGATTTTACGTCCGTTACGAGACGTATTGCAAAACCATTACCTCTTGATGCTGAATTTTTCACATTTAACGTTGGGTGTACATAATAAGATTGCAAGTTATTGGTTTCATGTGCAGTACTGGACCAATAACGCCAACCCAAAGTGATATAAATAACGTTATCCAATCTATGATTTGTTAATGGTAAAAAAACTGCATTATAATTGTCAAGATCTTCCACACTACTTATTTTATCAAAATCTTCAATACTACCACTATCAGGAAGTATTATAAGACCATTTAAAGAAGATGTTGTACTATTCTTTTTGAGTTTATCACAGTCTGTACGTTCATACAACAAATAATTCCACTCGTCTATTGACAAAGTACGCCAAACGCCTTTCTGACCATTTACCTCAAAATTTTCATTAGGTTCTTCATTTGTCTTATTAGTAAATAGAACATCTTTAACATCTTTATCAACATCACTGTATGTTCCACCATTATATGCAACAATTTCATTCTTACTGAAATAAAAATGACCTACACGGCTCGCATTATAAGTTTTCGGGTAATCTGCTTGGCTGCTTTCAAAACACCAAGATGTTCCGTCGTAAAACAGATTGCCTTTAGAAAATTGCACCTGTTTGTTTTCGCTCACACTAAATTTCCCTGCCAGCATAGTGGCTTCCGCAACGACAGCATCGCCATTGTTGCTAAAAAACACATTCGGCTTGATGGCAATCGTTCCACTTAACATCCTATGCTCCCCAATGAAATCACATTTTGTCTTTATTGGCTCTTCACCTGTTCCGTATTCTTTTTCCGGTACTAAAGCACAATAATATTCGGTGCTTGCATTCGCATTTTTCAAAGCCACAGTGCCTCCGACGCTCAAAAACTCCAGAACGCCATTTTTTGTGACATTTATTTTGTTCTTCACAATTTCACCAAGTGTAATGTCGGTTTTATCAAAACCCACAAAAGAAAACTTCGCTACTGCGAACTGTATTTTCAAGACCCCATTATCATACACACCTTTGTCGCTATAATTCATTTCACACATTGCGACAATCTTCGATGATATTGATTCCTCTCCTTCCGAGCAATCTTTATCAGCAAGTTTTCCATATTGCTGGTCAAAAGACACAGAAGCGGCCCCGGCATCACTTACGGAAGAAATCACATTGACGTTATCCCCAAAATGGAAGAAACGAACTTTCCCCATATTATAAGGCATCTTCACTGTCCCCTTGAAAACGCCCGTCTTGCCTTCGTTAGACACAGATTCCAAAACTAACACACCACAAAACTGACCGTCATCAAAAGTCCCGTCCGCACTTGCATAAACGTAGATTCTGTCTCGATTTTCTTCTTCATCATCCCATTCCCATTTGTAATTCAACACGCTACCAATTTGCGACAGGTCGCCCTTATTTCCGCCATCAGTCGTTGTAAATCTGATGATTTGGGTCAGTCCTCCGCCGGAATCAGTGTGAGGCAAAACAGGTTTCCTGCATTGAGAGAAACACAGCAACAACCCCGACACAAATGTGACCAACAATAATCTTTTCATCATAATTTAATTTCTATTTCCGATTGAAGAAACATGCTTGACATCAATTATCCGCTTTAAACACATTAACACATTTAATTGACATGCGACATAATTCAACACTTTTTTAACATTAGAATATCAATTCGGACGCTGGCATCCAAGATTAAAAAACCATAAGATACCAGCATCCATTTATTTCAGGCAACATATAGTTTGACCCACACAAAGTTTTAACATTCAATTATTTATCTTTTACAGGACGAATAGGATAACCACCACCCCTGATAGCATGTGATACTACAGGAGTAGATGACTCCTCTATCAAGCAATAAGCATACGCAGGTTTAGGATTATATGTGTCTGCCATATCTTCCTGCATCAGAGTTTTTGTCCAGTATCTAAACTGATTAGCTTTAATTTTACCAGTTCTCCATTGAGCATTTGGTATATATATAAATTTGCTTGTATCCAAAGTCGATTCAGCCTGCTTGCCTTTTATAACCACATATCCTCCATTGTCATTTATAGCTTCATAACCAGTCAATGGATCTTTTTCATTTTTATTTAATCTCACGAATGTACACTTATCCACCAGTTCCTTAAGCTCGTCCTTTGTTGGCATTCGTGATGCGCCACTTGATGCGCCATACGCTGCATCGTCACTGTTATCAAGTTCAAGTTTCCCATCAGCCACATCACTTGGCGTTCCATTCCAAAATCTATTTATCATAAGTTGTTCATTATGACAATATTTAGTAAATACCTTCATATTTGTACCTGATGCATAAGTGGCAGAGGTATATGGGCATATTGGCCATCCAACACTAATAGCAGGATCAGTAACACTTTCAGATCCTCCCCATTGGAAATAATCTCCGTCTTCTTCAGGAGAACTTGCGCCGACGTTGCAAGTGGCCCACAAGACCGACAATCCCAAATCGACAAATCCTTCCACTTCAGCAGCGATTTCGTATGCATCACCAGAGGCATTCTTTGAATAGAATATCCCTTTTTTGAAAGTTGCGTTTTTGCTTGCATTTTTACCATCACAGCTAAATGTGTATGTAGTGGCCGCACCTTCATAATTCGCACCTTCAGGCATAAACGCGACAAAGACATCTGTTGAAGGTTCGGCGAGTGTGACAGAATTACCTTCTATGTATTCCACAACACCATGTTTATTTACCCTTAAACCGTTATGAGTAACAGCGCCGACACTGATGTCTTTGCCTGAAGTGAATCCTTTGAATTTCATTTTCACAACTGCGTACTGCACTTCCAAAGCACCACTGTAATTGTCAGTTTCTGCTTTGACTTCAAAATCACTGATTGCAATGACTTTTGAAGATATTGTTGAAAGTAAACCGTCCTGATTGCCAAAAATGACATCTGGGGATGCACCAGCATTCTCGCCTTCCACAGGCACTTCTATGCCGCTTCCAAAATGTATGAAACGGATGTGCCCTTTATCTGGGAATTTTTCAAATGTCTTTTCAAATATAGCATTATAACCATCCGAGCTCTTCAAATCCATGATACCGACAAGTCTCCCACTTGCAAAATCTGATGTCTGACTTTCATAGACATATATTTTATCTTCTGGAGACCATCTGTAATTTAAATCCTCGTATGGATTTTGTTCCAAACTACCTTTAGAATTTTCTTCATTACTTACTGCAAACTGAATTGACTTGGTATGATATCCATACATCGGCATGTTCGGCCTCTTCTGGCACTGCGACAGTCCCATCACCAATGCCAATGCCATAACAATTAAACTAAATTTTTTCATCTTTTAACTTTTTAACTTTAAAACTTTCTACTTT
>JAUNNU010000057.1 GCA_030537295.1 Bacteroidia bacterium | reverse complement strand
CACGAACAGACAGAAAAATCATTGAATTGATAGTGTCTGATAATTTCATTACAACCACACAGATGGCTACTCATATAGGGAAATCACGGCAAACGATTGCAACGAGAATGAAGGAACTACAAGACAGGGGTATTGTTAAGCGGAACGGCCCTGATAATGGTGGCTTTTGGGAAATTGTCAAATGATTAGAATATGCTCGAACTACAACAATACCTGCTCCATGACTACCCACAAGAGAATGTCCGGCGTGAGTGGTGGGTGATCTCTAAAATTTAATTCGTTGGTAATGAAATTAATGCATTTTTTTAACTATACTATTGAATATAAATCTTTTTTGTTTTTATTATGATTTCAATACAGAATCTTTCGATACATTTCACCGGCCGGGATCTTTTCACCGACATCAACTTCATGATTCGTGAGAAAGACCGCATCGGCCTCATCGGGAAAAACGGCGCCGGAAAGACCACGCTAATTAAAATCATTGCCGGCCTCGAACAGCCGTCGCACGGCAATGTCGTCATGTCGGATGATGTCACTGTCGGCTATCTCCCGCAGGAGAAAAACATACATTCCACAAAGACAGTCCTCGATGAGACGATGACCGCTTTTGACGAATATCATCAGATTGAGAAGCGGCTTGCGCAGCTTCAAGAGGAACTGTCGGAACGCACTGATTACGAAAGTGCTGGTTATCAGAAACTTTGTGAAAAAATGAGCACGTTGAACGAGCGGCTCACTCTGATTGGCGGGCATTCGATAGAAGGCGAGGCGGAGCGTATCCTCGTCGGCCTCGGCTTTGACCACGACGACATGTGCCGCGCCATGAACGAATTCAGCAACGGCTGGCAGATGCGTGTCGAACTTGCGAAGATACTGCTGAGGAAACCGAATCTGCTTCTCCTCGACGAGCCGACCAACCACCTTGATATTGAATCAATTCAGTGGCTTGAGGGCTATCTGAAGAGTTATTACGGCTCGATTTTCATGGTTTCGCACGACCGCGCTTTCCTCGACCATATCACGGTAAGAACCATTGAGATTTCCGGCGGGAAAATCTACGATTACAAATGCGCTTACACCGAATTTGTCGAACGTCGTGAGGAACGCATTGACTTACAGAAGGCTGCGTATGACAACCAGCAGCGTGAGATAAAAGACATTGAGGCGTTCATCGAACGTTTTCGTTATAAGGCCACGAAGGCAAAACAGGTGCAGTCGCGCGTGAAACAACTCGAGAAGATGGACATCGTTGAAATTGACGACCGCGACAAGTCGGTGATGCACTTTAAATTCCCGCCCGCGCCGCATTCCGGCAAGGTGACACTCGAACTGAATCATGTTGGGAAATGCTATGATGAGAAATGTATCCTCAACGATATCAATCTGTTAATTCCTCGTGGCGAGAAAATCGCTTTCGTCGGACGTAACGGCGAAGGTAAGTCAACGCTGTCGAAAATCATCGCCGGTGTTCTCGATTATACAGGTGAAGTAAAGCTCGGACATGAAGTGAAAATAGGCTACTACGCTCAGAATCAGCAAGATATGCTTGATCCGGAGAAAACGGTTTTTGAGACGCTCGATGACGTGGCGACCGGCGACATGCGCGTGAAGGTGAAGTCGCTGCTCGGCGCGTTCCTTTTCAGCGGCGAGACGATTGATAAGAAAGTGAAGGTGCTTTCGGGCGGCGAGAAGGCAAGGCTCTCTCTCGCCAAGATGCTTCTCTTCCCGACAAACCTGCTGATTCTCGACGAGCCGACCAACCATCTCGACATGCTTTCAAAGGACATTTTGAAGTCCGCTTTGATACAATTCGATGGTACTCTGATAGTTGTGTCGCACGACCGTGACTTCCTGCAAGGTCTGACCAATAAGGTTTATGAATTTAAAAAGCCTCATATCAAGGAGTACATCGGCGATATTTACGATTTCCTGGAAGAGAAACGCATCAAGGAACTTGATGATTTGAACCGCAGACAGAGATCCCAGCAACAGGAGGTGCAGGTTTCTCAAAGCAAGATTGATTACGAAGCCAAGAAGAAAGACGACCGCGAGAAGAAACGTATCGAAAAGGAAATCAAGAGGTTGGAAGAGGAAATCGAAAAACGCGAGCAGGAACTCGCCATGCTTGACGAGATCATGGCTGACCCGACTTCGCATCCTGAAGTGAAGATTGATGACGATTTCTATTGGTCATACGGCAAGAAAAAAGAGGAACTTCAGGACCTGATGGACAAATGGGGGGAGCTGGCGATGTAAAAAATTACAAAAAACAGATCCTTTTTCTTGAAAAAATATTACTTTTGCAAAAAAATAAAATATGAAAGTCGGGGACAATGTTTTAGTATCGCCTGATCTTACAAATGAAGCCAATTGGATTGAAGGTCAAGTGATTGAAGTTGAGAATAATTCATTTATCGGCATTGTGATTTCTGTAAAGACCGATGCCGGTGATATTTTTTTCGGGCCGAAAGATTTTTTTAAATTCGTTGCATAATGTATGCTTTAAGTTTTGATATGTTTGTTTCTAATCTGAAAGTGTATTATGGTGAACATTACCACAATGCATATTATGAGATTAAGAAGCTTCTTCTGAAAGATGGGTTCGAGTGGATTCAGGGGAGTACTTATATGACGAGAAGCGACAGTTTGGTGAATCTGACGAAAGCCATAATGGATTTGTCGAAGATTGACTGGTTTAAAAAGTCTGTCCGTGACATCAGAGGGTATCGTGTTGAAGATTGGTCGAATTTCACCGATATAATCAAGAATTCCTGATTTTGTTCTCAATCGGATTCGCATAAATCCCAAGCAAAATCTCGGTGAAGCGCGGTTCCGCCTCGCTGCCGAGTTCTTCGTAAAGTTTCGAGAAAATCTTGTCGCAATAAGCTTTGAAAACAAATTTGTCTTCTTCTGTGTAACGGTTTTTGAATGTGGAAGTTCCTGACAACCAATCGTATGCGATGAAATTGTTAGGATAAAGCCTGTAGTTTTCGTAAATCCTTTTGTCAATCAAATCAGCAACCGCCTGAATGACGATGCGTTTGTCGGCACCTTCATATTCAATCAAATCTTCTTTTGTGATGCTCGGACATATTGCGATGTTCATTGTGCCTTTCTTCTTCCATATGCCCGAAATCATGCTGTCCATATCTTCCATCGGTTGTTTTACATATTTTCCGTCGCGTTCTGTGATGTAACGCTCGCGTGCTTTCATCATGGCGCATGGCTCAAATTCGTATGAGGTGGCAACCGGCGTGATGTTAAGCTCTGAAAGGTTGGTAATCAAATCGTTACGGTCGCCTGACATTGAAAACATCGTGATGATTCCGTGGTCGGTCTTGTCGTTGCCGTCTTTTGTGCGTCCGTTTCGCTGCGCAATCCAGACCGATTGTCTTTCTTTGATCAGATACCTGATATAATCGGAAAGATGTTGCGAATTTTTGGCTAACTCTCTGATATTCTGTGACCTTTCAACTTTGAACATCTTGTTTGCTTTGCTGAAGATCTCAATGGTCTTGTTTAAAATCAGATTGCTGCCGAAGGCGATGTTGCATGAGTTGAGACCGTTTTCAACCATGCTGATTTGAAGCATGAAAGCATCAAGGGTGATGTCGCGGTGATTGCCGGTGAAAAGATATGGTTTGCCATTCTGAATTGTATCAAGTCCTTGTGTTTCAACTGATTTCATGGAATTTGACACAATCCATCTTTTACATTGTGTCATTATTTTCTTTTGAAGTTCAGTTGCGTTTTTGATGTTGCGAAGAATGGTTTTCACCTCATTAACATGGTTTTCACCGAATACGAGAATAATGATTTTCTCAATCAGTGCATCATCAACGAGAAGTTGCATCGCAGCCGGAATTTCTTCTGTTGTAAATGATCTTATATCTTCAAATTGTTCTGGTATCATGATTGTTGCTTTCTGTTGTCAATAAATTTGATAGGTTTTCTGTTTGTGTCGATGCGCATGGTTCTGCGGTTTTCGTCTGCGCTTACGATTTCAATTTCAGGCGTGACCCTTATTCTGGCGCGGAATCTGTCTTTCAATTCCTTAACTGCATCAAAATCAACATTATGGCGTAGGGCTGCTTTTACAGTTACTTCATCGGTTCCGGCAGAATTGTAATCGACTGTCACGACGTAATTCTCCACATAATCTGTGTTGTCGAGTACGTCGAAAATCGCAGGCGGATACAATGTGGTGCCTTTCAGTTTGATCATATTATTTTTTCTTCCGACTAACGGACTGATTCTA
The DNA here is from genome assembly GCA_030537295.1 of Bacteroidia bacterium. Lineage (GTDB taxonomy): Bacteria > Bacteroidota > Bacteroidia > Bacteroidales > F082 > Limimorpha. The sequence continues at coordinate 12,858 of JAUNNU010000057.1, read as the reverse complement.
AATGAATTACGTCCGCATTTGCAAGGCTCTGTGTGAATGCTCGCCATGTCGCCCGTCCTGAATCTCAACAACGGCATCGATTCAACTCCAAGTGTTGTGATGACAACTTCTCCGACTTCGCCGTCCGGCACAGGCTTGTTGTCTTCGCCAATGATTTCAACGATAATCAATTCCGGATGATGATGACCGCCGCAACCGTATTCACATTCCGGAAATGTCGTTGACATCTCGGTTGAAGAATAAGTGGCAAACAGGTTGACATCCCATTTCTCCTTGATTTTATTGCCGAGAAGATTAAGGTTGAAATTCTGGTCGCGAAGACCTTCTCCTATGCCAATTACTCGTTTTATGCTTGAATTTTTGTAATCAATGCCGTGATCTTCAGCGTATTGAATCAATTTCAAAATGAAAGATGGAACACACATCACCGTGTCAGGTTTTATTCTTTGAATCGTGTCCCATTGCAATTCCGGGATGCCGTTCCCGACTCTTATGATGCTTGCGCCGAGTTCGCGGATGCCAAGGAAATAAGCTAATCCCGCCATGAAACGCTTGTCGATGGTTGTCATCAATTGAAGGATATTTCCCGGACGTAAACCCGCGCATCTGAACGAAATCATCTCGTTGTAGGCAAGACGCTGTAGGTCGTGCTCGCTGCATGCAAAAGTTACCGGGTCGCCAAGTGTCCCCGATGTTGTAATGTAATCCACTATCTTCTCCTTCGGAATGCAGAGAAAATCGTAGTTGTACATCTGTAAATCTTTCTTTTCTGTAAATGGAATGTTTTGTAAATCCTTGACAGTCTTTATGTTAGAAATGTTAATCTCGTTTTCTTTGAAAAGCCTTTGATAGAATGGTGATTTGGTATTTAGATAATCCAATGCTTCAACAAGACGCTCGTCCTGAAACCTCTTGATGGTTTCTATTGGTTGAAATTCAATGTCAGGGTATCTGTATTCCATTTCTCAAGTTTTCTTGATATTCATTGACTTACGATGTGCTTTTCAATATTCAAAGTGTGCAAAAATACAAAATTATTTTGAATTACCGCAATAGAAGTCTATTTCAATTTGCAATCAATTGTCAAATCATATTTCGTGTTTTGTAACTCTTTGATATAGTGAAGATTAGCTGGTATTGACGCACAATTGACGGCAGTAAGGAAATCGTCTTCGTTTTCTATCAAGGCGAAAATTTCGGTGTTTTTTCTGACCAATGCACAAAGTAAGGTCGCTTGACCAATTCCGCAGTTTTTCATCAAAATTGTTCCTTTTTCAGGAATCATTGAAACCAAATCATTAAAATTATTGTTGTTTTTCAATGAGTTACGCACTTGTCTTTCTATGTCCTTACCTTTATAAAGATAATTGTTCAAAACCTCATCGGCATAATAATCGGCGGTTTCGTATTTCTCGCGAAGTTCATTGTATTTTTCGATGTAAAAATGGTGTGTTGATGAACAAACATCGTGATAATCAATGCCTTTTGTTGGAATCTTCTTTAAAATATGAATGTGATTGACACCTTTTTTAATGATGTACTGATTTTTTGGAATCGTATATCCAAAGCCGTGCACGATAATTGGTTGAATATCAACGCCTAATTCTTGTGCCAAATAAAACGCACCTTTGTGAAAACGTCGTATTCTGCAATCTTCAGAACGGCTTCCTTCTGGAAAAACAAGAACTGAATATCCTTTGTCAATCATTGACTTATAAAGTTCAATGTTCTTTTTGTCAAAATTTTCGGTCGGGAAATAGTTGGCATATCTGAGTAGCCGGCCGTAAAACGGGCTGTGCCAAACCCAATGGTTGGTCAAAGCAATTATATTTTCATGCAAACCGCACAACGCAAGATCCTGCATCGACTGGTGATTGCTGATGATGATTGAAGGTTTCTCAAACGGGTTCTCTTCTCCCGACTCGTTGATTGTGACGGTTTTTGTTGTCGGTATGATTTTGAATAGTGCGCTTAACAGCACCTTGATGTTTTTATGGTAAAACAACTCGTGACGGTCTGTCTTGCCACCTACCGTCAGAAGGAAAAATCCGAGAATGTCCAAATAAAAAATTCCAATCAGTAAACACGTTCCTGTTATTATTGATGATAATAAATTCTTGATTGTGATTGGGTTACGTCTCGGTTTGCCTTTTCTTGTCGTCAGGATTTTAAAAATGAAAGGCGGGATGATGTATGCCATCAGAACAACAGTGAACATTCCGATGATTACGACTTCACCGAGAGCTTTCATTGCCGGATGTTTTGCTAAAACAAGAACCCCGATACCTATAAACATGATGAATGCCGAAAGTGCTATTGTGTTTTTGTATGTCGGAAGCATCTTTCTTCCAAATCGATGTTCATAAATGCAGCCTTCCGTGATGAAAATCGTATAGTCGTCTCCCATTCCAAAAATGAATGTCGCCAAAATGATGTTGATTATATTGAATTGAATATCAAATATTTGCATAATGGCGAGAATCCAAGTCCAGCCGATTGCGAGTGGTAAAAACGAAATTAATGTAAGTTCAATCCGACCAAATGAGATGAAAAGGAAGACAAAAACGATTACGCTGCAAGCAAACAAAACAAAATTGAAATCATCGGAAAGCGAACTCACGATTTTTGAAAGTATCGATTCCTGGTTGAAAACGAAAACGTTTTCGTTGCTAAAATTATTGTCGTTTTTTATTTTGGAATAAGTGTCGTCAAACTTGTCTGGTTTGATGTGTAAAATGGAAAAGACCATTGCTCGTTTTTCGCCGTCAATTATGTAATTTTCTGCTAAATCTTTTGCCAATGGTGCAAAATAATCCAAGTCATGTACCTGATAATCAGCGGATAATATTTTTGAAAACTCACTGAAGCTGCCTTCTTTGAATCCGAGTTTGACAGATTCTTCTTCGATAATCGGAAAAATATCTTTGTCATTCCAATATTGTTTCCATAATGCGATTCGTTCGGCTTGTTTCTCTTTTGAAGGAATGAAATTTCCGATAGAAGTGAGTCTTATGGAGTTGTCTTTATCTGCAAAGTCTTGTAAATCAATGCGTATTGACTCGTAATTCTTTAATGCCTCGTTGGTGTTTTTGCCTTCTGCAACAATAAAAAGAGATTTTTCATTATCCTCTGTGTCGTTGATGATTTTGTTCATCATGGCACGGTGTTCTGCCGTCATGTAATTGATTTTACTCATGTCGGCGTCGAAACCGGCTTTGTCGAGAAACATGAAAATTATTGTCAGAATGCAGATTATTCCAATTGCGATTTTGCTGTTTTCTAATCGTAAGTCGCTGAAATACTTGAAAATACGTTTTGGTTCTCTTGAATAGTATTTTGATTTCTCAGGAATCAGGTGCGGCATCACAATCAAAACAAATAAAATGGTTCCGATCAGAAGCGTGGCGGCAAACAATCCTAAATTCTTCATGGCCGGCGAACTGATGAAAAGAAGGCTTAAAAACGCTCCGACCGTTGTTATGTTGCCGATAGTCAATGGGTTGACGATGTCATTTAGCGTCTGGCGAGTTCCGAAACCGTGATATTTGTGATCGAGCAAATGCAAAGGATAATTTGCGGCTATTCCAATGATTATTGAGGAAATTCCGATGGCGATAATTGACACCTCATTGAAAATCAATGAGGTAATGCCGAATGCAAACGCCATTCCGAAAGCCAAGGCTGCGGGAAGCGTCATCATGATTTTGAATGAGCGGAATGAAAATGCCAATGTCAAGACGATCAGAATCAATGCGATGGCGATTGTCAGAACGCTGTCTTTCTTTATTTGTTCGGCGTTGTTGACGGAAATGTAAGCGGCTCCGAATGGCGTAACTTTCACATTTTCAAACTCATGCATCGTCTCTTCCGCCGTTTTGTCAATGATTTTGATGAGTTTCTTGTTGTTGGCGGTTTCGCTTAACGGAAACTTTGACTCAATATTCACAATCGCTTCTTTCCCGTCTTTGGTGAAAATGTAATCATCAATGACTTCAAACTTATCATTCATCTTGAAATTCTCAAGATTTTTCAGAAGATCTCCAGACAAAAACAGCGGGTCATTTATCATTACAGGTAGCATGAAACTCCCGATAAAACCGCCAAGCATGTTTCTGTCGTTTTCTAACTGCTTGATAATATTGTCTTTACGAATCAATGTGTCAATCTTGGCATAATCGTTTTCATCTAAAAAATATGGGAGGTTTTTAGCGACGAATTCCATTTTGTCAATTATCGCCGACTCGTCAATTTTGTGCGTGATTTTCTTTGAAAATTCTTCTATTCCATTGTCATTCAATCTGTTGACAAAATCATCAATGGCATCGGTACAATCTTGTTCGTCATCGCCGGTAAAATATACAATGATTGTGTTGGTGGCTCCGATATGTTGATAAGCGAAATTTATTTGTTCATTCTGCTCGTCTTCTGGAAGAAAACTTGAGATGTCCTCGCTGAATTTTATTTTTGAAGAAAGAAAAACGCAAATCATTGTAACTGAAATGGTTACAATAAAAAGAGCTTTTTTTCTGCTCTTAAGGAAATCATATATTTTCAAAAAGAAGTCAGTCATTTTTCTTTCTTGTCAAAAACATAATGAAACAATCTCGAAGGATAACCGTAAAATATTGAAACAAAACACATTATGGTGTTTAAAACGGAAATCCTTGTAAAGTCAACACCTTTCCTGAAATGCGTGACGCGTTCATTTTCAGGCGGATAATAAACGTCAATCGGGATGCTGTGGAATTTGATGTTTTTCCATGCGATGCGAATTATGAATTCAAGCTCGCCTTCGTAACGACTTGAAAACAAACGCATTCTGCCCATTTTGTAAAGCGGATAAGCTCGGAAACCGGTCTGTGTGTCCGCGATTTTTCTGCCAGTTTGGATTGTAAACCAGAAGTTTGAGAATCTGTTTGCAAAAGTGTTAGCGGCCGGTTTGTTGTCTTGTTTCATCTGCCGGCATCCCATAATCATCGCACCTCTTTGATTTTCAATTGCTTCAAAGAATTTTGGCAGGTCGTCAGCGTAATGTTGACCGTCAGCATCCATTGTTATGGCGTATTTGAAACCGCACTCGATTGCGTACGAAAAAGCGGTTTCAAGAGCTTTTCCCTTACCTTTATTTGGTTGATAATCAATTATATGAACATTTGAAACGCATTTTTGTGAGCCATCTGTGCAGCCGTCAAAGACAACGATGACGTTCTCGGTGTATTCACGCACCGATTTCACAACGTCGCCGACTGTTTTTGCGTTGTTGTAACACGGAATTATCACACACGTGTCGTTGCTCATAAACGATTACGCCTTTTCAACTATAAGTGTGAATTTTGCGAAAGTCTTTTCCGCATTTGCGTCCGAAACTAAAAACTTCGCTTCAACCATCTCATTTTCAGTGACTTTCGTGTCGAATGAAAATAGAATCTCATCGTTGTTTGTTGGAACTACAACATCAACAAATCTGAGGTTCTTGATGTTTGAAAGTTTAACTTTCTCGTTGATTTTCAATTCGATGAGTTCTCTCGCAATCTCAACCATACATGCGCCTGGCAAAACAGGACTGCCCTCAAAATGCACCTTGAAAATCAGGTTATCCTTGTCTAATTTAACAATGTATCCGTTTCCTTTATTTTCGATTACTTTGTATAAATCGTTGAACATATTGATTATCAATTATATAATTTATTTAATATCCGTTATTTTTATATCTGACAAAATTATATCTGTCTCCGAATTGTTTGATTCATAGACGTTTATCTGTTTTACAACTTTTGTTTTGTAGTCCATTTTTACATAAAAATGATCAATTATTTTCTTCATTTTACTTTTTTTAGGGTATAAAGTGACATACAAATCTCCCTCACATTTGTCGAAACTGACAGAAAACATTGATTCATCAACAAATGAGCCGTATTTTTCTCCGCTTTTTATTATTTGTGAGACTTCTCTGAAAATCAGATGTTCGTCAACCGACATTTTTTTAAATTCATTTGGTTTTACAAATTCAATACTATCGTTTTTTAATGTGAAATTTGATTTTTGTGGTGATTCGCTTGACCAATACAATTCGGACGGTTCTGATTTTTTGTATCTCATTGTTCCTTTCGTGTCCGGGAATCTGTAAAACATCGGTATCCTCTTTTCCATCAAGTAGTTACATTCGATGCTTTCGATTTTTCTGAACGCTTCTGAAATCTCGGTTTTCAATTTATCTATTTCATTTGTATCTGTAATCTCCTTGTATTTGTCGATAAAATCATCATTTTGCGCAAAAATATTTGCTGTCATGAAGAAAACTATTGAAATAAAAGTGAGAGTTTTTTTCATAATTATTTAACTAAAAATACGACTCCGATAACTATTAAAATTACACCAATCCATCTTGTCAGTGGAATGGTTTCGTGGAAAATCAGCAATGCGGCAGCCATTCCGAAGATGTAGCTGATGCTTGTGATAGGGTAGGCGAGCGAAAAATCATAGTTTTTCAGCATGTTGAAATAAAGAATAACTGCGAAGACGAAACTTACTCCGCAACAAGCTAACTGCCAGTTAATCAATGCTTTCTTGAACCATTCCCAAGTCCATGAGAATGCTCCGAGACTTTCCATCGAAAGTTTCAGGAAGACCTGTCCGCCTGCCAAAAAAATGCTTTGCAAAACTGCAATTATAATCAATCTTAACATTTTGATAAAAGTATTAATGTGTGACCAATGTTATTAAAATGATTGTAAATCAATATATTATTTACTTTTTTATTTTCCGGCGTGAAGCCTTTTTTCAGACATTCGAATGCGAAATAAAATCCGAAAGCCGAAGAAGTGAACGACTCGCCGAAAATGTTTTTATATGTAGCGGTCTTGTTTTTGAAACCAAAACCGTTTTCAAATTCTTCATAGATAACATCGTTTTCGGCGCAATTGTTTCGACCTGTGACAACTAAATCTATGTCATTGATTTTTAAATTTTTCTTGTCGCAAAGACGTTTTAATGAATCTTTAATGTGTTGAAAATCAGATTGATGCAGAATTTCTACTCCGACAAGTTCAACGTCCCCGTTTCTACTTAAGATTGTTGAGACCGCAGTTTCGCCGTCGAAAACGTCTCCGTTGCTTTCCCTCGATCCGGTCAAATATCGGTGCCATTGAGGTGTCATCTCATCGAAAGCGCCGACGAGTGCCGAACCGATTTTACCTTGTCCGAGTTGAATGACGGCATCGAGAAGCGCACTTTCAAACGAGATTCCTTGCTGTACGTGAGTGTTGTTATAGCCGTGATTCTTTGTCAGGATTGCGATGTTCGAACCGATTGTGTTATGAGTCGAGTTTATGAAAAATGTCGGTTGAAGGCACGACTCGCCTTGCTCAATCATTGAGTTCAGGAATTTCTCGGTGTTTTCGAGGCAACCCCAACCTGTTGCTGTAATTATTGCGTCGGGAGTGGCAATCCCCGATTCTTCCATGACGGTTTTTGAGGTGGCGATGGCACGTTTTAAAACAGATCCCATCCTCCTTGCCGTCATCGGATTGATAAACTGTTTGTAATCAGCGTCTTGTGATTTGATGAATGTTCCGTTTTCATATTGGATCGGATTTTCAAACCACTCATCCGACAATGGCTTTTGGGCGGAAATCTGTGCTGCGCAGGTGATTTTTATCGGGAAACAATTGTTTAAACTGACGTTTTGAGAGTTGACTTCGTCTTTCGTGATTTTTGAAAAAATACACACTGTGTCGTTGCCACCGAATCCGAATGAGTTTGACATCACATGCCGGATTTCTTTATGCGTTTTTTCTTCATGAAGCGGTACGAAACCTAAATCATCATCTTTTTCGTTGAAATTCAAACAGATAGGCATATAATTATGTTTCAATGCGAGTATTGAAATCACTGCTTCAACGCCGCCGGCCGCACTTGTGGTGTGACCGATATATGCTTTCACCGATGCGGTTGGAGGGACGTTCCCACCAAAAACCCTCGTTATCGCACGAGCTTCGCTCATGTCGTTGATTCCGGTTCCAGTTCCGTGTGCGTTTATGTAATCGATGTCTGACGGATTAAGATTCGCGTCTTTCAATGCTTCCGTCATCGCTAAATAAGCACCTTCGCCGTCAGCTGAAGTCGCTGTCTGATGGAAAGCATCGCATCTGTTTGACGTTCCCGATAAAATCGCTAACGGCTTGATATTGCGTTTCTTAACAGATTTCCCTGATTCCAAGACAATGTATCCGGCACCTTCTCCGAGGTTCAAGCCGGTTCGCGTCTTGTCGAAAGGACGACAGACATCCTTGTCCAAAATCATTAAGGTGTTGAATCCGTTGAGATGAAATTTGGTGATGCATTCGGCACCGCCAACAACTGCGACGTCAACGCGGCCGGTTTCAATCATTTCTTTGCCGAGTAAAATCGCGTTTGCCGCTGAACTACAGGCAGTTGACATCGTTGTCACGAAACAAAATCCACCGCTTTGTTCCGCAATCATTTCGGAGCATGTTCCGCAATCGTGGGTCTTTATGAAGTCTTTTTCAAATAATTCGGTTCTGTCCATACCACCGACAGTCGTGCCGTTGATGAATGCGGTTCGCTGTCTTGATGGATTCAATTTGGCTTCATCCAAGGCTTCCTTCAGTGCCATACGACCTATCAATGCGGTGCGTGTCATGATGGTATCTTCTTGAATGCCAAGGATTTGTCTCATCTCATCGTTGCTGAAAGGAACTTCTCCAACCGGGAGTTCTGTGTGTTCGGTCTGGAGAAAACGAATCTTCCCGACAGCACTTTTGTGTTGTCGCAAAGCATCCATTGTCGTTTCCTTGCCGTAGCCCAGGGCCGAGATGATGCCGCATCCGGTGATATAGATGTCCGACATTTATTTTGTCCTGTTTTTTGAAATGTATTCGGCCATTACTGCAACCGACTTGAAGACTTCTTTGCCTTGCTTCGGGTCTTGCAGTTTGATGCCGTAATTTTTCTCCATCAAAACTATAAGTTCAAGAGCATCAATAGAATCCAATCCGAGGCCGTCACCAAAAAGCGGCGCGTTTTCATCAATGTCAGCTGGTGTTATTTCCTCAAGATTCAAAACCTTGATGATTTCATCTTTCAATTCTGCAATTAAATTCTCCATTTTTTATTTATGTTTTCTTCGTTGAATATCAAACTGTTATCGTCATTATCTTTTTTTACGAGCATCATTCTGATGTCGATGTCGTCTTTAAAACATTCGACCCATCCGCAAAGAACGTAATTCACTGATTTTGTTTGCATTATCATAGTAACTTGTCGAATGATTTCCTTTACGGAAAGATGTTTGCTGACGTAAAATGAGCTTTCTCCTTTGAATTTATTGCGTATCGCAATTTCGCCTGCCACAATGTTCGGTAACGTGTAAACGAACACGGAAGGGCTTGGATAATAATTAGTTACGTCTTTTATGCTTTTCAGATATGTAAGATCGTCGTCGGATGATGCACTTCTGTTGAAAAGCGCAATCGTAAAATCCTCCTTCGGCTCTTCGTTGTCGATGCCGGCGGCTCTCAACATCAGTTCTGAAACCAAGAAACCTGCCTTGCTCATCGTATCCATTTTGAAAAATTTAGGATATGAAATGCCGGTGGTCTTGTATATGTTTGTTAAAATATTGTCTCCAAGTTGTTGTATTTCAATGTTTTTATCATTTAAAAATAAATTGTCACCGTCAAATGTCGCGCTTACGATAATTCTCAAAGAATCATTGAAATCGGAATTATCAATTTTGTTTCGGGTGGAATCCGACAGTCTCAACAGAAGTGCGGCGTTTGTTCCGCCGAACCCGCTGACCATCTTTACGAAAGCTCTTTTTTTCGTAGATGTCGTTTCTGAAACAGGATGGATTTCGTGTTTGCAGTCAGGCTCATCGCAACCTACGCTTTTGAGTATCAAGCTTTTATTCAATGCAATCGCTGAAATTATCGTCTCCAAAACGCCCGCCGCACCCAATGTGTGACTGAAAAACGATTTTAACGAATTGACGGGAATTTGTTGCATCGCCATTCTGTTAAGCGCGAGAGCTTCCATCTCGTCATTGTAAATTGTGGCCGTTCCGTGTGCGTTTATGAAAGCAATATCTTGAATGTCAATGTTTTTTAGAATCTCTTTCAAGGTGTTGAATAGTCCTTCGGCTTCGATTGACGGGGCCGAAATGTGCCTTGCGTCATTTCTGATTGCGCCGTTTTCAAGAACGAAATCGGCTTTTTCTTTTGGTTCGCTTGTGTAAATTATTGTTGCGACCGCCTCGCCGAGGTTCAGGCCGCGTCTGTTTTTGTCAAAAGGCTTGCATCTTTCTGGCGACAATGCCTTGAAACTCTGGAATCCTGAAATGATGAATTTTGAAAGCACGTCCCCGCCAACGACGACAGCGTTTTTGAAATGTTTCCCGTCGAGAAGTCGTAGCGCTTCAACTTGAGCCGCCGCTCCGGAAATACACGCGTTTGAAATCACCAAAGGCTCGTTGGCGTTTCCGAAATGATTTGAAATTTTCTCTGCCGAATGCCATAGGAATATTCTATCGTCTTCATTTTCAGAAAGATATGAGACGTTGCCTTTGGTCGTGGAAATAATGAAAATCGTGTCAGGCGATGACAAATCTAACTTGGCGGCTTCATTGGCCTTTTTGACTGAATGTATCATCAGGTTTTCCAAAAACGTAATATCATTCTCAACCTGCCTGAAAACGGAGTCGTCTCTGAAAACCGAAACGCAGCACATCTCCGGCAAACCGAACAAATTATCATGTTGTTTGAGTTCGGTTTTCCCCGACAATACGGCCTCGAAATTTTCTTCGCTTGTCGTGCCTAAAGGTGAGATGATATTATGTCCGATGCAGTAAATCATTGATTTTTAATACCGTTTTTTATTTTCCAGTCTATAAAAAAGTCGGGCGAACTGATTACGAGTTCGTAATTCATGTCAACGAAAACTTGGAGCGTGCTTCCTTTTGCGACGAGTTTTCCTGTCTTTTTGTTGAAGATTTCGTATTCGAAAATTATTTTGGCGGAATCGCGGTTTTTGAAAGTGATTTCAATGCGGCCTTCGTCGCCGTATTTCATCATGCTTTTGTATTCAATGTGCATGTCAACAATGGGAACGTAAAAGCCTTTGTTCACAATCGTCAGATAATCAAAGCCATACTTCATGCCGAAGGCTTCTCGTGCGTCCTCGAAATACGTCACGTAGGAGCCGTGCCACACGATGCCCATGGAATCGGTTTCGTTGAACCTTACAGTGAAATCTTTTGTCGCCTTGAGTTCCATTGCCATTATGTTAATGCGATTTTCATGTCACCTTCCGCCATTAGTTTGTCGTTGCAGAAGACTTTTGCGTTGACGAGAGTTACGTTGAAGACAACGCTCACGATGCTGATTTTTGTAATCAATGTGTCGCCAACTCTCGGTAAATCAAAGAATTGCATGCTCTTTATCCCGCCGATGACGCCAATTTTAACGGGTTCGTTGTTGAGTAGTCCAAGATAACCGATTCTTGCGGCGCAAGTCTGCGCGATGTTTTCCATCATTCCGCTTTCAATCATCACATCAGCCGAACAGAAAATGTTGTCTTCTTTAACGAGTAATTCCGATGCCGCACCGTTGTCGTCACACTCCGTCAATCTGTCAACCATTACGAACGGCCTTCTTTGCGGAATCAGGTCTAATATGTCAAAATCGTTGATATTCATGTTGTTATATTTATTTTTAGTCTTTAATTACTTTGATTAATGAATGTCCTTTGCCAAGTCCGTCGGTTATTTCAGCGACTTTCAAACCTGCCGATTCTATGTAATCGAAGAGGTCGCGGGAATGGAACATTTTGCTGTTTCCGTTGGCTAAAGCAGTGAAATACAATGAGATCTGTGTCAGACAATAACTTGCGGTTTCAAATTTTTGTCTGTCCCAGAGTGTCTCCATGATGTATAAGGTGGAATTTCCGTCCATCGACTCCGCAGCACGGCGTAAAATGCTGATAACCTGTTCTTTAGAGAAACAATCAAGGAATTGACTCATCCAGATTGCGTCGAAACCTTTTGGGAAAGGCACGCTTTCGTCAAGAAGATTCGCCCCGTGACCGTGGATTCTGTCGGAACCTGGCTTCCCTTCAGTCTGTGAGCGCATAATCTCAAGTTGTTGCGGAAGGTCCATTATCGTGACGTTCACGTTTTCGTTGAACTCGACGCATTTCATCGCAAAACGTCCAGTGTTTCCTCCAACGTCAAGTAAAGTGTTGATATTGTTAGATTTAAAGACAATCGCCATCGCTTCTTCAAACGATTGGTCGGAATAATAGTGGTCAAAACCGAACCAACTTTTTTGAACTTGTTCCGGCAATTGCGAGAGTCCTTCGTAAATCGTCGGCCATTCGCCGAAATGTTTCAAGCCTTCCGGCTTCCCGTTTATGAGCGATTCCTCAAGATTAAACCAGCCCTGATAGTTCACATCGTGATTGAAGTCAATGTCAACACGGACGAGCGGGTCGTTTTGCAGAAACCATCCGGCTTTTGAAATCGTAAACTTCTCATTTTCATAGAGAACGGTGCCAATCGTCAACGACGCTTCCATCATTACCTTGACTGCGTAGTCGGAAAGTTTCGTTTTTTCTGCGATTTCTTCCAAAGTCAAACCGTCTTTTGAGTCGGTCAGCATCTGGAGAATGCCGAATTTTATCATGAGCCGCGACACTTCAAAAACAATCGGTCCGAATGATATTTCGTGCGCAAGTCGTTGTGCTTCAATGGCTGACAAATGTTCTTTGCAATATCTTTTTTCTAAAGCGGGAAACAATTCCATCTTCATTTATTATTTGACTTAAAATTGCAAAAATAATAAA